>DASYJR010000186.1:0-4645 GCA_035996305.1 Amnibacterium sp.
GTCCTCGGGCAGCGCGAGCGCCACGACGGCCCCGTCACGCACGACGAGGACGCGGCCACCCCCGGCGACGTCGTCGCTCCAGTCGTCCCGCTCGTCGAGGGTGCGGTAGCCCGCGCCGGTCAGCCGGTGGGCGATCTCCGCAGCCGCGTGGTACGAGCTCGGGGAGGCGGTGACGAAGGCGGCCAGGTCGTCGAGATGCGCGGACGGGTCCATGCCCACATCGAAGCACGGCACGGCCCCCGTCCCACCCGGAGGACCGGGAGGACGGGGGCCGTGGGGAACACGATCACTCGCCGAGGATCCGGTAGAGCTCCCGCCGCAGCTCGTCGAGCTTCTCGGTGGCGCGGGCCCGCTGCTCGGTGGTGACACCGCCGCGGAACTGCATGACCGCTCCGGCGAGCTTGCGGGCCGCCGTGAACAGCTCGTCGTCGCCGCGGTGGTCACCGCGGGCGAACGCGAACGCGCCGTCGATCTCCTCCTGGTGCGCCTCGACGTAGGCCCGACCGGAGTCGGTGATCGAGTACGCGCCGCGCGGGCCGTCGGCCTGTGCGACGAGCCCTTCGTCGACGAGCTGGGCGAGCGTCGGGTAGACCGAGCCGGGGCTCGGGGTCCAGGCGCCCTCCGTGCGCTCGGCGATCGACTTGATCAGGCCGTAGCCGTTCGACGGGCCGTCGGCGAGCAGGCCGAGGATGGCGCTGCGGACGTCACCGCGGCGCGCGCGGGGTCCGCCGGGGCCGAAGCCGCCGCCGAAGCCCCGCGGCCCGCGGCCGGGGAACATGCCCTCCCAGGGGCCGCCGAAGCCCGCCGGGAAGCGGGTCGCCTGGCCACGGTCGTGGGCGTGATGGGGTGCGAAGTGTCCGCGCATGGCGGACGTGTTGTGGTTGTGCATGGTTTCCTTCCATCGGCATCGCCTCCGAACGAGGCGTTGCATCACGATATATCGGAACCCATCGGAACGGAAGCGTATTCCCGCCGGTTCGCCGAGGGCGATCACGGGCGCATCGGGGCGTGCGCGCGGATCCCCGGATCGGCGACCGCCGCGCGAAGCACGGCCCGCCGTGCGGCGCCTGCCGTCAGGCAGGGTCGCCGGCGACCACGAAGATGGACCGGTGACGAGAACGGCGGCGGATGCGACCGCGATCCGCCGTCGGCGCAACGGGGTGGCGGTCGCCTTCGCCCTCGGCGGCGTGAACCTCGCCACCTGGGGTCCGCGGCTGCCGGCGATCAGGGCCGACCTCGCCGTCGGCGACGGGACGCTCGGCCTGCTCGTCGCCGGGATGACGGTCGCCTCCCTGCTCGGCCTCGGCGTCTCCTCGTGGCTGCTCGGCCGGCTCGGTCCGAGGCGCGGGATCGGCGCCTTCCTCAGCCTCGTGGCCGTCGGTGTCGCGCTCGTCGGGATCGCGAGCGGCCTCTGGCACTCGCCCGCACTCACCGAGGTCGGGCTCGTCGCCATGGGGTTCGGCATCGGCACGACCGACGTGATGATGAACGTCGAGGGCGCGGCCGTCGAGCGGGAGAGCGGGCGCGTGCTGATGCCCCTGCTGCACGCCTGCTGGTCCGCCGGCGCCGTGCTCGGATCGGGGATCGGCGCCGCCGCGGCCGCGCTCGACGTGCCGCCCGTGGCGCAGTTCGTCGCCGAGTCGGCGCTCACCGTCGTCGCCGTGTGGATCGCGGTGCGCGGGTTCCCCGAGTTCGAGCCGGCGCTCGAGGCGCCGCCACCCGTCGTCGAGCGCGTCCGGGCGTGGTTCGCCGGGTGGGGTGACCTGCGCCTGCTGCTCATCGGTGTCGTGATGCTCGGCGTGGAGCTCGGCGAAGGATCCGCGAACACCTGGCTGACCCTCGGCGCGGCGCGCGGCCACGGCCTCTCGCCCGCCACCGCTGCGCTCTACTTCACGGCCTTCGCCGTCGCCGAGACGGCGTGCCGGGCTCTCGGCGGCCCCGTCGTCGATCGACTCGGCCGGGTGGCCACCGTACGGATCACCACGGCGGCCGGCGTCGTCGGCATCGCGCTCTTCATCCTGGGCGGCTCACCGGTGGTCGTGCTGCTCGGCGCGGTGCTCTGGGCCATCGGGGTCTCCATGGGCTTCCCGCTGGGGACGTCCGCGGCGGCCCAGAGCGGTCCCGGCTCCGCGGCCCGGGTGAGCGTCGTCACGTCCCTCGGCTATCTGGCCAACCTGGCCGGCCCGCCGGTGGTCGGTTACCTCAGCCAGGCGGTCGGGCTGCTCGGCGCCCTCTGGCTGCTCGCCGCGTTCTTCGTGGTCGCGTTCCTCGCCGCCGGCGCCCTCGTGCCCCGGCGCCCCGTGCCAGGAGGCTGAGGATGCCCGCACTCGGCGGACGCGGTCGCCGCGCCGCGTACCCTCGATGCGCACGCGTCCTCGTCCCGCCCGGCTCCGGAAGGTCCGCCATGCCCCGCACCGACCCCGCCCGACGGGACGGTTGACCCCGTGTCCACCGACTCCCGCACCGCCGACGGCGCGACCGTGGGCTTCTGGCGTCCGGTCACGGGCGGCGGGATCGCGCTCGTCGCGCTCGGCGCCGCCCTCTGGGGCACCGATCCGCTGTTCCGCCGCGGTCTCGCGCTGACGCTGCCGACCCCGGCGCTCGTCCTCGTCGAGCACCTGCTGCCGACGGTCCTGCTCGCCCCCTTCGTCGTCCGCGGCCTGCGCCGTGCGGTCCGCGTGTTCGGGTTCCGGGAGTGGATCGCGCTGCTCGTGCTCGGTTGCGGCGCGTCCGCGCTCGCGACCCTGCTGTTCACCGAGGCGTTCACCTTCGGCAGCCCGACCACGCCCGTCCTGCTGCAGCAGGTGCAGCCCCTCTTCGCCGTGGCGGGCGCACGGCTGCTGCTCGGCGAGCGGCTCCGGCCGCGGTTCGGGGCCTTCCTCGTCGCGGGGCTCGTCGGCGCCTACCTCATCGCGTTCGCGAACCCGCTCTCGGTCGGTGCGCAGGGGCTGACGCCCGCGCTCCTCGCCCTCGGGGCCGCAGCCCTGTGGGGGACCGGGACGGTGCTCGGACGACGGCTCGGGGCGCTCATGCCCTTCGCCGAGGTCACGGCCCTCCGGCTGTTCTTCGGGCTTCTCGCGTCCGCGGCCGTCGCCCTGCCGACGGGCAGCGTCGCAGCCCTCGGGTCGCTGTCGGGCAGGGCGGTGCTCGCGCTGGTCCTGCTCGCCCTCGTGCCCGGGCTGCTCGCCCTGCTCGTCTACTACCGGGGTCTGCAGAGCACGCCGGCGTCGGCCGCGACACTCGCCGAGCTCGCCTTCCCGCTCACGACGGTGATCGTGAACTACCTCGCGTTCGGCACGGTGCTCTCGCCGACCCAATGGATCGGGGTGGTGCTGCTCGCCGGCACGGTGACGGTGATGGGCACCGTGCGAGCTCGGGGGGCGTCGATCGGCGTCGTGCCGGTCCGGCCGCCGATGCCGATCCGCGAACCCGTGGAGGGGCACTGAGCGACGGGACGGTACGTCTCGCGGCATGCGTCTGAGCATCCGGTGGGGATCCGGGCATCCGGAGCGGGGTTCCAAGGTTGGGAGCCGACCCTCGAAGCATGACGGATCGAGCGAACGCCACCGGGGTGTGCCCGCGCTCCGACTGCGCGAGCCCGGCATTCCGCGCGCACGACGACCTGTCCTACGCCAGCGGGCACTTCGTCTGGATATGCCTTTCGGGACATGAGGTGCACGAGGACGGGCATGCTCCCGGGCGTGAGGGGCGCTCGGTCGCCTGACCGACCCGTACGGGTCAGACGCCGGTGGCCGGGACCTCCGCGGTCGCACTGGCGTAGGAGGCCGCGAGGTCGAGCAGGGGTGCGACGGCCGCGCGGGCCAGCTCGCCGAGCTCGAACCCCGTGAGCAGGTCGTCCCCGCCCATGCCGCGCACGTAGCCGATCGTCCAGCCGTCGGGGCCGGGGGTGAACGTGATCCCGAAGCCCTCGCGAGCGCCGAGCGCGAGCAGCTCGCCGACGGCTTCGAGCGTGCCAGGGGTGAACGCGCCTTCCGTCATGAGCGCACCTTAGCGGCACCGCTCGGTGCACGGGACCCGCGGCGCCCGTGCGGCCCAGCCGGAACGGGCCGACGCCGATAGCGGGGCGTCGCCACCTCTGCAATCCCCCGAACGTTCAGGGAAGGGTGGTCAAGATCGGTGGGTGAGTGGTCTGAAACGGATCTCCATGGCGGGTGCGGACATCGCAGTGACTCGGGCGGACGTCGCCGACCTGATCCTCGAGTACGCCAAGTACCTCGGCAGGGTGGGCACGACCGACACCGTGACGGTGCCGGTGGCGCGCAACGGCGGCGTGGAGCACGCCGATCTCCTGATCGGTCCCGCGAGCCAGATCGCCCTGACCGAGAACGACGCCCCCGAGCTCGAGGGCATCCGGCTGGATGTCGACGACCTCGTGGAGGACCTGCGCCGGCGGATCGCCTCCGTCACGGGCCGCGGATCCTTCGCCTCGGGAGGGCCGGCGCCCGACGACGACGGGTCGAGCTTCGTCAACTTCGACGCCTACGAGTAGGGACCCGGCGCCTCGGGGCCTGACCGTGCGGGCCCGCGGTACCCGTGTTCGCGGCGTGGGTGGGTCAGCAGCAGCCGATGCCGCCGCAGCAGCCGGTCGTGTCGTCCATGGATCGCCTCCTTCCGGGCTCGGTTC
>DASYJR010000187.1:0-6909 GCA_035996305.1 Amnibacterium sp.
CAGCGAGGCGAGGAGCGCTTCGACGCGGCGCTGGATCTCGTCACGGATGGGACGGACCTCCTCGAGGGGGAGCCCGGCGGGGTCGGTGAGCTCCCAGTCCTCGTAGCGCTTGCCGGGGAAGATCGGGCACGCGTCGCCGCAGCCCATGGTGATGACGACGTCGGAGGCGCGCACGTCGTCGACCTGCAGCACATGCGGCTGCTGGGCGGCGATGTCGATGCCGACCTCCCCCATCGCCTGCACGGCGACCGGATTGAGCCGATCCGCCGGCTCGCTGCCACCGGACAGGACCTGGACGCCGCCGCCGCTGAGCGCGCGGGTGAAGCCGGCCGCCATCTGGGAGCGGCCCGCGTTGTGCACGCAGACGAACAGCACGGTGGGATCGGTCTGGCTCACGGCGGCTCCTTCATCGACGGCGATCGATCGAAGCATAGACGTTCGTCGATGTTCTGTGCGAGCATCGGTCCATGACGATGATCGAGCTGCCGCTGACGGCGGCGAGCGCGGCGTGCTGCATCGGCGACACCTGTGCGCCACTCACGCGGGAGCCGATCACCGTCGATGGGGCCCGGGACATGTCGCTGCTGCTGAAGGCGCTGGCGGACCCGATGCGACTGCGGCTCGTCTCGATGATCGCCGCCCATGAGGGCGGCGAGGCCTGCGTCTGCGACCTCACGGAACCGCTCGGACTCACCCAGCCGACCGTGAGCCACCACCTCAAGGTGCTCACGGACGCCGGCTACCTGACCCGCACCAAGCGGGGCACCTGGGCCTATTACACGCTCGTCCCCGGGGCGCTCGACAGCGTCGCGGCGCTGCTCCGCACCGTCTGACCCCGCTGCTGCCCCGGCGCGTGGTGAGCCGTCGAGGCCGCTCGACGCCGGCGGTTCCTCCAGCGACCCGCGACAGACGCGGGCCGCCGGGTTCACCTCCGTTCGGTGCAGCGGTCGGAGAGGGCGTAGCGGAGCAGCGCGACGTCCCCGACCGCGCACGTGTCGATGAGCTCGGCACGCCGGCCCGACGTCCAGGGGAAGCGGCCGTCCCCGACGAACCGCGGCCCGAGATGGTCGCCGACGAACACGGGCGCGACGGCGAGATGGAGCTCGTCCGCGAGCCCGGCCGTGAGGCACTGCGTCAGCACCGACCCGCCGCCCTCGACCAGCAGCCGATCGATCCCGCGGTCGGCGAGGTCATCGAGGACGCCGTGCATGGACGGTGCGGCACCTCCGTCGGCGACCGTCGCCACCGCACCGAACCGGCGCCTCGCCTCGGCCACGACCGCGCTCGAGCAGTACAGCAGGCGCCTCGCGTCGCCCACCGTGAAGAAGCGCGCCCCCGGGTCGAGGTCCCCGGTACGGGTGACCGTGACCCTGAGCGGCGACGCGTCCCGGCCGTCCGCCCGGCGTGCCGCGCGCAGCGCCGGCGCGCGGACCAGCAGCCTCGGGTCGTCGCTCCGGATCGTGCCGGCGCCCACGAGGATCGCGTCGCAGGTCGCGCGCACCGCGTCGACGCGGTCGAGGTCCAGGTCGTTCGAGAGGAGCAGCCGGCCGGCGGTCGCGTCGTCGAGGTAGCCGTCCAGCGAGATGCAGCAGCTCAGCACGGTGTAGGGCCGGTCGGTCATCACAGCCCCGTTCGTGCGCGCTGCGGCGGCGCGACGATCCCACGGATCGGACGCCAGTTGGTCGCCAGGGAGAGCGCGCCGGGGAGGACGGCGACGAGCGCGAGCGCGCCGTACGCCACCGCCGCGGAGACGCCGTGCGCCGCACCGAGGCCCGCGCCGCCGAACACGACCGCAGCCATCCCCTCCCGAGGGCCGAGCCCCCCGAAGCCGACGGGCACGGCCATGGCGACCTGGACCGCGAGCGCCAGGGGCAGCAGGCGAAGCGGATCGACCGGCGCCCCGGTGAGGACCGCCGCGAGCACGAAGACCGAGGCGTGCATCAGCGCCACCAGCACGGATGCTCCCACGAGCGCGAGCAGCGTCGCCGGTCGCGTGCCGATCCGCCGGAGATCCCGGCGGACCGCGGCGGCCGCACGCCGCAGCCGACCGTCACCAGGTCGAGAGCCGCGGCGCACGAGCAGGGCCACGCCGATCAGCACGCCGGCAGCCAGCACGACGGCTGCCCCGGCGGGGAGGAGCGGGACGCCGAGCAGCGGCAGCACGGCGGCCAGCACCGCCAGCTGCACGACCTGGCCGGCCGCCCGGTCCCACGCGACCACCCGGAGCGCGTGCAGGCGCGCCGCCCCGGTGCGGCGGAGCCCGCGCTCGAGGTCACCCGTCACGCCCCCGGGCAGCACGCTGTTGAGGAACTGCGACCGGTAGTAGGACGACACCGCGGTGCGGAGGGGGAGCGGCATGCCCAGCGCGCGGCTGATCAGCGTCCAGCGCCACGCCGACAGCAGCGTCGTCGCGCCGGTCAGCGCCGCCGCGGCGAGCACCGCGGGACCGGTCAAGCGCTGCAGCCCCGCGACGAACGGCGCGGCACCGATCCGGAGCAGCAGCACGCCGAAGATCGCGAGCACCGCGACGCGCACCCCCCACCGGAGGGACCGGGCTCCGACTCCGGTCATCCGCCGCGCACCGCCGTTCACCGCTGCGGCCCGAGCGGCAGGTGGCCGTGCAGGGTCGCCGGGGCGGCGGCGAGCACGTCCGCGACGATCCCCGCGGCCGACGACCAGCTGCGGCGGCTGGATCGGCGCGCGGCCAGAGTCAAGCGCCGCCGGAGCTCGGCTCTGGACAGCCAGGCGCCGAGCGCTGCGGCGAGCCCGTCCGGGTCGCCGGGCCGGACGAGCAGCCCGGCCGCGCGGTCGAGCGCTTCGCGGATCCCGCCCGTGTCCGAGGCGATCACGGGTACCCCGCACGCGAGTGCTTCGGCGGCGACCATCCCGTAGCTCTCGGCCCGCGACGGCAGGACCAGCACATCGGCGCCGGCGTAGAGCCCGTCGATCGGGTTCGCATGGCGCGCGCCGGTGAGCACGACGCGGTCGGCGATGCCGAGCTCCGCCGCGAGTGCCTCGACACGGCGGGTGAACGCCGGGTCGAGGTCCGTCGCCCCGACCAGCTCGCAGTGCCAGGCGAGGTGCCGGAGGCGGCCGAGTGCGGCGAGCAGCACGTCCTGGCCCTTGTGGGGCAGGAGGGCTCCGACGCACCGGAGGCGACGGCCGGTCGGGGACGTGCCGATGAGCCTCGTCGGCCTGACCCCGGGCAGGGCCACGACGATCGACGTCGAGGACGGCAGGCGCTCGCGCAGCTGATGGCTCGTCCACGAGCTGGTCGTGAGCACGGTGTCCACGCGGCCCAGCAGGTCGAGGCCTGCATGCGGTGGCATGTGCAGCAGCGGCACGATGCGCCGGGCCGAGGGCGCCGGCCACGTCCGGTCCTGATCCAGGAGCAGCCCGTCGACCAGCACCGGCTCGTCGGCGGGGAGGCCCGCCAGCGCGTCGTCGACCCCGCTTCCCCCGGGTTCGATCTCGACCATCTGCGCCCGCCATCCGGCCAGCCGCAGTGCGGCGACCAGTTCGACGTCGTAGCGGTTCCCGCCGCTCGGATGCCGGCCGTCGTGGACGCCCGCCGGAACGAGGAAGGCGACCGGGCTCATAGCGCACGCTCGTATCCGGCGGACGCGTCCGGCGACTCGTGGAGCAGCACGGCGATCGTCTCGATCCCGGCGCCGTCGTTCCCGAGCGCTCCGGCGTGGATCCGGTCGGCGAGGCGATCGGCCACGAGCCGCGCGAGCACCTCGGTCGTGGTGTTGAGTCCGGCGAGGTCCGGCTCGTCGTCGAGGTTGCGGTAGTCGAGCGGATCGAGCACGGCGCGGAGGGCCGATGCGGCAGCCGCGAGGTCCGCGACGACGCCGTCCGGCCCGAGGGTGCCGCGCCGGAACGTCGCTTCGACGACGAAGGTCGCCCCGTGCAGCCGCTGGGCCGGCCCGAAGGACGCGCCCGTCAGGCTGTGCGCCACCATGAGGTGATCGCGAACCGTGATGCTGAACATGCCTACCCGCCTCCGTACTCGATGATCTGGCAGATGCCGCTCCGCTCACCGCGAGACATCGCGGCGAGCAGCAGCGGCAGCTCCTCGAACGGCCGGGACTCGTCGAGCAGCGCGTCGAAGGCCGCGTCCTCGAGGAGCTCGACGGCGAGCGTGAGCCGGGCGTGCGCGCTGCGGCTCACCCGTCGAGCGGGCGCCACCAGGCCGACCTGGCTCGACCGGATCGTCAGGCGGCGGGCGTGGAACGCGCCGCCGAGCCGGATCCGCACCGGTCGATCGCCGTACCAGCTGAGGTCGACGACCGTCCCCTCGATCCCCAGCAGCTCGAGTGCGAGGTCCAGGCCCTCCGCGGTCGCGCTGGCGTGGTAGACGACGTCCTGATCCCTGGGCGCGGTCTCGGGGCCGGCGAACAGCGCCCCGAGCGCCGCAGCCGTCGCCGCGCGCGACGGATCCGTGTCGACGACGGTCACCCGGGTGCCCGGATGCCGAGCGGCCAGCCGCGCGATGCACGACCCGACGAGGCCGCCGCCGACGATCGTGACGTGGTCGCCGACGTGCACGGGCACGTCCCAGAGCGCGTTGAGCGCCGTCTCGACGATCCCGGCGAGCACCGCCCTGCCCGCCGGCACCCGGTCGGGCACCGGGACCACCGCGCTCGCCGGCAGCACGCTCGCGGTCTGGTGCGGGGCGAGGGAGAAGACGGTGCGCCCGAGAAGGGCGGCAGGCCCCGCCTCCACCACCCCCACGTTCAAGTAGCCGTACTTCACCGGGCTCGGGAAGTCGCCCTCCTGGAACGGCGCGCGCATCCGGGCCCGTTCCGACTCCGGGACGCGGCCCTCGAAGACGAGCAGCTCGGTTCCCCGGCTGATCGCGGAGAAGCGCGTCCTGACGCGGACCTCGTCGGCGCCCGGCTCCCGCAGCGCCTCGGTCCGGATCTCGCCGGCCCCCGGTTCGCGGACCCAGAACGCGCGTTCGCTCGTCGTCATGCGCTCCTCCACTCCCTCGAGGCCGTCCGTGAACCGTTCGGCGCCGTCGATCGTCATACCGGATATAGAGAAGGACGGTCTACACGTGGATTCGGTTCGACGCGGCGTCGGAATCGCGCTGCTCGCGCAGGCCGGCGCGATCCTGGCGCTGGTCATCACGGCGTCCGTCGACCTCGTCGGCGCGGCGGCCGGTGCGATCTACGGCCTGCTCTGCGACGTCCTCATCCTGCGCGGACTGTCCGATGCCGGGTTCGGGCGCGTCGGCGTCGCGAACGCGATCACCTGGGCGCGCTGCGCGGTCGTCGGCGCGGTCGTCGCCCTCGTCGTCGGACCGTCCGCCCCGCGTGCGACGGTCGCGCTGGTCGTGGCCGCCACCGTCGCGCTCCTGCTCGACGCGGTCGACGGGCGCGTCGCCCGGGCGACCGGCACCACTTCCGCGTTCGGTTCCCGCTTCGACATGGAGGTCGACGCCTCCCTCGTCCTCGCCCTCAGCGTCGCCGCCGTACCCCGCGTCGGACCGTGGATCCTGCTGATCGGCGCGGCACGCTACCTCCTGCTGGTCGCGACCCCACTGGTGCCGCGCCTCGCGGCACCCACCCCGCCCCGGCTCTGGCGCAAGGCGGTGGCCGCCCTGCAGGGCGTCGTGCTGACGGTCGTCTGCGCCGGGGTGCTGCCCCCGCCGCTCGAGGAGGGGATCGCCGCCGCTGCGGGGACCGCGCTCGCCTGGTCGTTCGGCACGCAGGTCCGCCGTCTGCTCGGGGCGCAGCGCCCTGCGCCGAGCGCGGTCCGGGAACCGGTCGATGCGCGCCGCGGCTGATCGGGCCGGGCGGGTGCGGCGGATCGCGCGATCCGGATCGCGGGCCCTCGCCGTCCTGCTGGTGTGGGTGGTCCTGGTCCTCCCCGACGCCCTGACGGACATCCGGCCCGCCGCCTTCCTCCGGATCCCTCTCGAGGGGATCCTCCTCGCCGCACTCCTCACGGTGCTCCGGCGGCGCCCTGCGCGGCTCCTCGCGGTCGTCGCCGGCGTCGTGCTCGCGGTCCTGACCATTGCGAAGGCCCTGGATGCGGCCGTCGGTGCGAGCCTGGGCCGGCCGTTCGATCCCGTGTCCGACTTCGGCCAGCTGGGCTCCGGCGCCGGTGTCGTGGCCGACGCGCTCGGCGTGCCGTCGGCCGCGGTGATCGTCGGCGCGGTGGTCCTCGCCGCCGGCTGCGTCGCCCTGCTGGTGGTCGCCGTGCTCGGCACCGCGGGCGCCGTGCGGGCCCGCCCCGGACGCAGCCTCCGGGTCCTCGGCGGCCTGACCGCCGTCTGGACCTCGCTCGCGCTGGTCGGCGCCGCCCTCGTGGCGGGTGCGCCGCTGGCCTCGACGAGTGAGGCGGCCTTCACCGCTTCCGAGGTCGCCGGCACGGTCGCATCCGCCGAGGCGGTCCGGTCCTTCACGTCCGCGCTCGCTGCACCGGACCCGTTCGCCGCCCGCATCGCCGCGCTTCGCGCCGGCCCGCTGCGAGGCAAGGACGTGCTGATCGTCTTCGTCGAGAGCTACGGCCACGTCGCGGTGCAGGGCTCCTCGTTCTCCGTGGGCGTCGACGCCACGCTCGCCACCGACACGGCTCGTCTCGCCGCCGCCGGGTTCTCGGCGCGGACCGGGACGCTCACGTCACCCACGTTCGGCGGGATCAGCTGGCTCGCGCACTCGACGTTGCAGTCGGGGGTGTGGGTGCCCAACCAGGCGTCGTACGACCGGCTCCTGTCGACGAACCGGCTCACCCTCACGCGCGCCTTCCACCAGGGGGGCTGGCGCACCGTCTCCGACGTGCCGTCGGACACGCACCCGTGGTCGGCCGGGCAGCGCTTCTACGGCTTCGACCGGATGTACGACGCGACCGACGTCGGATACGCCGGTCCGCCGTTCAGCTACGCGACCATGCCCGACC
>DASYJR010000188.1:0-2304 GCA_035996305.1 Amnibacterium sp.
CGGTGGAGGCGCTCCGCAAGGAGACCCAGCCCCCGCGCCGGTTCACGGAGGCCTCGATGCTCGCCGCGATGGAGACCGCCGGCAAGGAGGTGGACGACGCCGAGCTCCGCGAGGCGATGAAGGACTCCGGCATCGGCACCCCCGCCACGCGCGCGTCGATCATCGAGCGGCTGATCGACGTCGGCTACATCGAGCGCGAGGGCCGCGCCCTGCACGCGACCGACAAGGGCGTGATGGTGATCCGGCTGCTCGACTCGCACCCGCTTACGTCGGCCGGCCTGACCGGCGACTGGGAGCGGCGACTCGGCCTGATCGAGCAGGGCCGCGACAGCCGCCCCGCGTTCATGAGCGACATCGCGAAGTTCGCGACCGAGACCGTCGAGCAGCTCGACAAGCTCAAGGACGTGAAGATCGAGCGGGCCAACCTGGGCCCGTGCCCGGTCTGCGGCCGCGACGTGATCGAGAACCGCAAGGGCTACTCGTGCTGGTCGAAGGACGACCCCGGCTGCGGCTTCGTGATCTGGAAGAAGAAGGCCGGCAAGAACCTGCCGCCGTCCGTGGTCAAGGAGCTGATGGAGAGCCTCAAGCACTCGCGCGAGCGCGGCGAGGAGCCCGGGTCGGGGCGCACGGTCAAGCCCGTGCCCGGCTTCAAGGGCCGCTCCGGCCGCACCTTCCGCGCCAAGCTGAAGCTCGAGCAGACCGACGAGGGCAAGTGGCGCGTCGACTTCGACGAGGAGTGGGCGAAGGAGCCGCCGCCGGAGGTGCCGGCGGAGGGCGAGCCCGCTTCAGCCGAGGCCGCCGCCGCGCCCGCGGAGGCGGGCGCAGCCGCCGCCGAGAACGGCACGCCCGCCGAGCCGCAGCCCGCCAAGCACTAGTTCCCGCCAGCGATCAGGGAACTTCGACCGCTCGTCCCCGACGGGCGTAAGATGCGTGCCTCATGTGGGTCACGATCGGCTCGGGCGAGGGAAGGGGACTCTCCGTCCGGGTCGAGGGCGAGCGGTTCCTGATCGGCACCGGCCCCGAGTGCCAGCTGATGCTGGGCGACCCCAGGGCGGCTCCCCTCCACGCGTACTTCGAGGTGGGGGAGGGCGGCCACGTCGTGCTGCACGATCTCGGATCCGAGAGCGGCACGTTCGTGAACGGCGAGCGGATGGAGGGATCGCGGAAGGTCGAGGGCGGCGAGGAGATCCGCATCGGCGAGACCGTCCTCATCCCCACGGTGAGCGACCCGGCGGAGGAGGCGCGCCACCGCGCGGAGGCGGTCGGTGAGGAGCCCGAGGCGGCGCCTGCCGTGCGGGTTACGACGGAGGACGGCCAGACGGTCGAGGTCGTGGCCGCCGGCGACGAGGACGAGCACACCGGCGTGCGGGTCGCGACCGACGGCGAGGCCGTCGAGGTCGTGCCGGCGGGCGAGCACCGGCGCCTGCGCGAGCGGATCCGGGTCGCGACCGCCCTCGCGGCCGGGGCCGGCGCGGTGGCGCTGATCGGGCTCGTCGTGTTCCTCGCCACGCGCGGCAGCGGCGGTCCCGCGTCGCCCGCCGACATCGTCGCCGACGCCAAGGGGCGCACGGTGCTCGTCCGTGCCAATTTCGACGGCGGCGGACGCTCGACCGGCTCCGGGTTCGTGCTCGACGCGAAGAAGGGCCTGGTGGTGACCAACTTCCACGTGGTGAACGGCGGCATCACCTTCTTCGTCGGTGTGAACGGCAGCCTGCGCGGCGCCCGCATCGTGGGCGGCGCGCCGTGCGACGACCTCGCGATCCTGCACGTGGACGACAGGAGCGGGATGAGGGGCTTCCCGCTCGGCTCACAGAAGGACCTGAAGGAGGGCGAGCACGTCGTGGCCGTGGGCTACCCGGCGAACGCCTCGCTCGACGACAACCTCACGAGCACCGCCGGCGTCGTCTCGTTCGTGCAGAGCCGGTTCAACGCCCCGTCGCCGGACGCGCCGACATACCCGAACGTCGTGCAGACGGATGCCGCGCTCAACCCCGGCAACTCGGGCGGGCCATTGATCGACGAGAAGAAGAGGCTCGTGGGCGTGAACGCGGCGACGCTGACGCAGGTGGCCGGCCAGCCGATCCAGGGCCAGGGCTACGCGATCGGCGTCGACCGCGTGAAGGAGGTGCTCGGCAAGCTCGACGGCGGCCACTCGGCGGGCTGGGCGGGGTTCGGCCTCGCGTTCCCGCGCCGCCCGCCGAAGGGAGCGACCGTCAGCGGGGTCCTGGCGGTGCCGATGGGAGACGCGAGCGGAGGCGTGTCGCGCGTCGCCGGGATCGTGTCCCGGATCAACGGGGCCAAGGT
>DASYJR010000189.1:0-8127 GCA_035996305.1 Amnibacterium sp.
GTAGACGAGCGGCCCCTCCGGTGAGGTGGCGGACGGTCCGCCCGCCACGACGGCCGAGTGCGCCTCGGTCGTCACGGCGTCGGCCCGGGTCGTCATGCCTCCACCCCATCGAGTGTTCCTGATCGCGCGCCGGATGTCTCCTGCGCGGGTCGGGAGCCCTTCGCACGAACCGGGGTCATCGGTCCGTCGCCGAAACCCGGCGCGGCAGTCGCAGGTCACGCACCCCGAACGGGCCGGGCGCGGGCAGGGCGGCGCGGATCCGCTCGTCCGTGAATCGGCGCCCCGGCCGCAGCGCTGTCGGGAGATCGGGCGTCGGTGGTGCGGCGACGGCCACCCCTTCGGCGAGCATCCGGGCCTGCGCCTTGGCGAGCAGCGGCACCCGCATGGTCCACTCGGTCAGCTGAGCGAGCACGCGGACCGCGACCACCGGTGCGGGTACGACCACGACCCGCCGGTGGAGCACCCGCGCGATGCGGCGCACCGCATCGCTGAGCAGCAGCTCCTCGGCACCGGTCACGGCGACGGTCGACCGCGGCAGCCGCCCCTGAACGGCGGCCACGAGCACGTCGACCATGTCCTCCACCGGCACCGGCCGGATCGGCCGCTCCCGGAGGCCGACCGTCGCGAACAGCGGCACGGTCTGCACCGCGTGGCTGATGTGGTCGACGAGGTGGTCCCCGCGGCCGTAGATCATGCCCGCCTTCAGCACCGTGTGGTCGAGGCCCGATGCACGGACCAGCTCCTCGGCCGCCCACTTGCTCTCGTGGTACGGCGAGCCCGTCCCGGGTCGCGCGCGCAGGAAGCTCAGCAGCACGATCCGCTCGACCCCGGCACGCCGCGCCGCCTCGATCACCGCCGCGGTGCCGTCGACGTGGACCCGCTGGAAGGTCTGGGCACCCAGCTCGCGGTTGATGCCGGCGCAGTGCGCGACGGCCTCGCAGCCCTCGAACGCCCGGGTGAGCCCGTCGACGTCGTCGATGGCGACGCCGGTGCGGCGGGAGACGATCACGACGTCCTGCGCCGGGAACCGCTCGGCGAGGTGCCGTCCGACGAAGCCGGTCCCGCCGGTGATCGCGAGGCGCATGGGTGCAGTCCCTCCTCCGGGCGGCTCGGCCGAACTCTAGAGGGTCGAGCCGCCCCCGGCGAAGCCCGTCCTCTCCCGGCACCCAGCCGAGGCCCGTACCGTCGGCCGGGCACGGCGACCCCGCCGCGACGAAGGAGGGCGAGCGGATGGATCAGCAGCCGACGAGGTTCGGCGTGGCGGCTCCGCGTGCATCGGTCGCACGCCGGGCGTCGGAGACGAGCGAGGAGCGGCCGGGCCGATGACCGACTGGACCGCCGACGAGCTGGACCGCATCGGTCGCGCCGACGAGCTCGAGGTGGCGTCGCGACGCGCGGACGGCAGCCTCCGCCCGTCCGTGACGATCTGGGTCGCCAGGGCGGGCGACGCGCTCTTCATCCGCTCCGCACACGGCCCCGACAACCCGTGGTTCCGGCGGGCGGTCGCGAGCGGGACCGGCCGGATCCGGGCGGGCGGCGTCGAGCGCGACGTCGTCTTCGAGCGCGCGGGCGACGACGTGCACGCGGCGGTCGACGCCGCGTACCACACGAAGTACGACCGCTACGGCCCTCGGTTGGTCGGCACCGTCACGGGCCCCGACGCGGGCGGGACCACGCTCCGGCTCGTGCCCGCGGGCTGAGCGGATCCGTTCGACGGCTCGGGCTCAGCCTCCGACGAGCGACATGCCCTGCTCGTCGTACCGGTCGCCCTGCACGCCGACGCGGGCGGCGATCGCGTTCAGGTCGGCGAGCTCGTCCGCCGACAGCGGCACCTGCGTGGCGCCCGCGTTCTCCTCGACGCGCTCGATGCGCCGGGTGCCGGGGATGGGCACGATCCACGGCTGCTGGGCGAGCAGCCAGGCGAGGGCGATCCGCCCGGGCGTCGCGGCCTTCGCGACGGCGAGGGCCGCGACGTGGTCGACGAGCGCCTGGTTCGCGGCCCGGTTGGCTTCGGTGAAGCGCGGGATGGTCGTGCGGATGTCGCCGGCGCTGAACGACGTGCCGGGGTCGACGGTGCCGGTGAGGAACCCCTTGCCGAGCGGGCTGAACGGCACGAACCCGATACCCAGCGCCGCGAGCGTGGGCAGCACCTCCGGCTCGGGGTCGCGGGTCCAGAGCGAGTACTCGCTCTGGACGGCGGCGACCGGATGCACCGCATGGGCACGCCGGATGGTGTCCGCCCCGGCCTCCGACAGCCCGAAGTGGCCCACCTTGCCCGCGCGCACGAGATCGCCGACGGTGCCGGCGACGTCCTCGATCGGCACGTCGGGGTCGACGCGGTGCTGGTAGAAGAGGTCGATGCGATCGGTGCGGAGACGGCGCAGCGACAGGTCGGCGACGCGCCGGATCTGCTCGGGCCGGCTGTTCAGGCCGACGCTGCGGCCGCCCTCGATCCGCCACCCGAACTTGGTGGCGAGCACGACCTGCTCACGGACGGGGACGAGCGCCTCCCCCACGAGCTCCTCGTTCAGGTAGGGCCCGTAGGACTCGGCCGTGTCGAAGAACGTGATGCCGCGGTCGACCGCGCCCCGAAGCACGCCGATCATGTCCTCCCGTGAGCCCGGATTCGGTCCGTAGCTCTGCGACATCCCCATGCAGCCCATGCCGATCGCCGAGACCTGAAGTCCTTGGCCGAGGGTTCGTGTGTGCATCGTGGGCCCCCTTCGTCGACGCGCTGGCGCCGACGGTACCGGGCCGGGCCCACGAACCACAGGTCGGATGCCGCGGCTCGATCCCCTTCCGACGGGCCGAGACGCGACGAGCGGCGTGGGCGCCCCGGAGGCTGAATCGACCGACCGCCGGTGCATCCGTGTCGCCGCGACCCTCGTCGAGCGGGCGAACGGCCCGTCGCGGCCGCAGGATCCACCGCGTCACCTGGGCGTTCCCGCACCGCGGTCCGAGTGTCAGCAGAATCACGCCTGAGAGTCGGCCGACACCGATGGATTCGTGGTAATCCCCTCGATGAGTGGTAGTCCCCTCGATGAGGAGAGGAGGAAAGGGTGGACGAGGTCCTCCCGGTGATCGCGAAGACGGTCCTGGGCGGTGTGCTGGTCGTGGCGTTCGCGGTGCTGGCGCAGATCCTGGAGCCGAAGCGGTTCGCCGGCGTGTTCGCCGCAGCACCCTCCGTCGCGATCGCGAGCCTGACCGTGACGGTGCTCGGCAAGGGGCCCTCCGATGCGCGCATCGCCTGCACGGGCATGGCGGCCGGTGCGATGGGCTTCGTCGTCTACTGCCTGATCGCGCCCGCGGCCATCCGCCGCTGGCGCCCACTCCGGGGATCGATCGTCGCGCTCGTCGGATGGCTGGCCACGACCGTCGTCGTCCTCCCGGCGGCGGCCCTCACTCCGGCGGCCGAGGGAGCGGCCGCGGCGACCGGGGCGACGCGCACGGAGCGGCGCGGGACCGGCCGGCCCCCGCTCCGGATCGCGCCCGGCAAGCTGCGCGACGGGCGGCCGCGGGACTGGGTGGTGCGGTTCGCGTTCGGTGCGGGCACGTCCCTTCTCGCCGCCGTGATCGCCCTCGTCGCCGGCCCACTCGTGGGCGGCACCCTTCTGGCCTTCCCGGCGATCCTGCTGGCCAGCCTCACGCTGGTCGCGAAGGAGGACGGAGCCGCTCGCGCCCGGGACGACGCCCGCGGGGCGACCTTCGGCGCCCTCGGGCTGATCGCCTTCGGATCGCTCGGCGCCCTGTGCTTCGGAGCGCTGGCTCCGCCGCTCGTCTTCGTCCTGTGCGCCGTGGGCTGGGCGATCGTGGGGATCGGCACCTTCCTCGTGGCATGGGCCTCCGGCGCCGGGGCGGACGAGCCCCGATGAGCGTCCACCCGTTTCCCGCCTGGGCGCGCCGCGTGATCGCCACCGCCGTCGTGGCCGGCGTCTGCCTGGGAACCGCCGGGTGCTCGCCGGCGTACTCGCCCTCCGGCCGGCTCGCCCAATCCGCGTCCGACGCCTCGGCGCAGACGCAGACGGCCGCGCTCACCCTCCGCCTGGCGGCGTCGCAGCAACTCCCCTCGCCCGCCACCGACACCGCGTTGAGCGACGTCACCGACAAGCTGGGACAGGACGACTCCTCGCTCACCTCCGCCGACGTCTCCGGCCGGCTCGACGCGGCGAGGCGGCGCATCCTCGACCGGCTCCGCGTCGGCGAGGACCTCCTCGTCCATGCCCGCGTGCTGGTCGGCGCGAACGCCGGCGCCGCCGAGACGGAGGCCGTCGCACGTCGCCTGCAAGCGACGGCGAAGCAGCTCAGCACGCTCGGGCAGCAACTGCAGGCCTCCGGATGAAGGGCGTCCTCGGGCTCGCGCTCGGCGTGCTCACCGCGATCGGCGGCTTCGTCGACATCGGCGACCTCGTCACCAGCAGCGTGGTCGGCTCCCGCTTCGGCCTCACCCTGGTCTGGGTCATCGTCGTCGGCGTCGTCGGCATCTGCGTGTTCGCCCAGATGTCGGGCCGCGTCGCGGCCATCAGCGGACGTGCGACGTTCGAGATCATCCGTGAGCGTCTGGGCGCACGCGTCGGGTTCGCCAACCTCGCGGCCTCGTTCCTGATCAACCTGATGACGCTCACCGCCGAGGTCGGCGGCATCGCGCTCTCGCTCCAGCTGGCGACCAGCATCCAGCCGACCTTCTGGATCCCCGTCGCCGCCGTCGCCGTCTGGCTCGTGATCTGGCGCGTGAAGTTCTCGCTCCTCGAGAACGTCACCGGCCTGCTCGGGCTCGCCCTGGTCGTGTTCGCCGTCGCCGTCTTCCTCCTCCACCCGGACTGGAAGGCGCTCGGCGGTCAGCTGCTGCTGCAGTCGCCGTCGCAGGGCTCCGAGACGCCGGCGACCTACTGGTACTTCGCGGTCGCGCTCTTCGGCTCCGCCATGACGCCCTACGAGGTGTTCTTCTTCTCCTCGGGCGCCATCGAGGAGCACTGGACCCCGAAGGACCTCGGCCAGTCCCGCATCAACGTGCTCATCGGCTTCCCACTCGGCGGCGTGCTGTCCATCGCAATCTCCGTCACCGCGGCCGTGGTGCTGCTGCCCCAGCAGATCCAGGTGACGTCCCTCTCCCAGGTGCTGCTGCCCGTCGCGCAGGCCGGCGGCACGATCGCGGTCATCGTCGCGCTGCTCGGGTTCGTCGCCGCCACCTTCGGGGCCGCCCTGGAGACGACCCTCTCCTCGGGCTACTCGCTCGCCCAGTACTTCGGCTGGCCGTGGGGCAAGTTCCGGCCTCCGGCGAAGGCGGCGCGCTTCCACCTGACGATGATCATCGGGCTCGTGATCGGCGCCGGCGTCCTGCTGACGGGAGTGGATCCGGTGCAGATCACCGAGTACTCGGTCGTGTTCTCCGCCATCGCCCTGCCGCTGACCTACCTGCCGATCCTGATCATCGCCAACGATCACGACTACATGGGCGACCAGGTCAACGGGCGGGCCACGAACCTCGTCGGGCTCGTCTTCCTCGGCATCATCACGATCGCGTCGATCGCCGCGATCCCCCTCATGATCGTGTCGGCGGCGGGCTCATGACCGCATCCCTTCCCGATCCACCGCCGGTTCGAGGCCGTGTCCTCGACGCCCGGCTGCACCTGCTCGACCGCCAGGTGCTCGACCTCGAAGGCCAGCCCGTCACGACGGTCGACGATCTCGAGCTCGCGGACCTGCAGCACGGGGAACGACGGGAGGCGGAACCGCCCACGATCAGCGCGCTGATCAGCGGCCCGATCCTCACCACCCGGCTGTTCGGCGGTCGCACCCCACGGACCCGGCTCCATCGGATCGCCTGGGACCAGGTCACCGAGATCGACATCGTCCTCACCCTCGGTGTGCCGGGCGACGCGCTCGAGGTGACGTGGTTCGAGCGGTGGCTCGCCGAGCACGTCATCGGCAGGATCCCGGGAGGCCGGCATGCTCCTGACTGAGCTGCTGGAGCTCCCCGTCCTCGACGCCGGCGGCACGCGGCTGGGCCTGGTCGTCGACGCCCGGTTCGCCGTCGCCCCGGACTCCCTCGAGGCGTCCCTGCTGGGACTGCTCGTCGGCCGCCGAGCCCACGCGGCCTTCCTCGGGTACGAGCGCAAGTCCGAGAACGCGCCCGCGCTCATCGCGCGATACCTCCGCTGGCACGAACGCGGGACGTTCCTCGTCCTGCTCCAGGACGTGCGCTCCATCGAGCCGGACGGCGTGCGCCTGGACAGCACGTACCGCCGCTACTCCCCGTTCCTGCCGTGAGGGCGAGCCTCCCGCAGGCGGTCGGTCGAGGGTTCCGGCCGGCTCAGTCTTCGCGGAGGAACGATGCGACCCGCTCGCCCCAGCCACGGATCCGATCGGGCACGGTGGCGATCTCGAGGGTGCTGTTCGGCATGCGCTCGGCGAGGTGCTCGGCGGTCTCGACGGGATGGCTGGGGTCGGTGTCCCACGCGAGGATCAGGGTCGGCTGATCGATCGACCGCAGCTGGTCGTCGTCGGGAAGGACGCTGGCCGCCGCCCCGCGGAACACGGCGGGCAGCAGGTGGTCCCGGACGGCCATGGCGGACACCCGAGACCACCCGCCGGCCTGGAGGATGGGGGCGGGCGGCGCGACGGTCATCACGCGTTGCCACGATTCAAGACCGCGCAGCTCGATCATCTGGGCCGCGGCGAGGTAGAGCTCCGCCTGGGCCGCCCGCGCCTCGCCCCACGTCGGCGGCACGACCAGCACGAGCCTGCGGAAGCGCTGCGGGGCGGCGACCACGGCCCAGAGCAGGACGCCGCAGCCGGTCGACGAGCCGAGGCCGTCGACCGGCCGGTCGGGCCGGGCCGCGTCGGCGACCGCGAGGAAGTCCTCGGCGAGGCGGGGCCAGCGGTACAGCTGCTCGTCGTCGGTTCCGGTGGAGGCACCGTGCCCGCGGGTGTCGAAGCGGATGAGACGGGTGCCGGCGGCCGCGACGGGGCTCCAGTCCAGGACGCCCACCTCGTCCTCCCAGGCGCGGCTCGTGGCCAGCGAGTGCGCGACGACCAGCGCACGGTCCGCGTCCACGGGGCCGGTGCACCGGTAGGCGATCCTGGCGCCGGGGCGATCGAGGTGCGAATCCACCGACGAATCCTACGAACCGGGATTGCGTTCCGCCTCCACGACGACGACGCCAGTGACACGTCGCGCAACCGGTATCCGAGAATGTCTCGGGATGAGAGCATGTGCGCCCAAGTGCACGCGGTTGGTCTGAGGGAGGGATGGCCGATGGTCGAGGCGACGCCGCCCGTCCCGCTCCCCGACGTGCTGCAGGGCCGGTATCGTGCCGGCCCTCCCATCGGACACGGCGGCGCCTCGACGGTGTACCGCGCTCGCGACGTGCTGCTCGGTCGCGACGTCGCGATCAAGGTCTTCAGGACCCCTGCGATCGAGCCCGGCGACCTGCGGATCCAGGAGGGCGAGGCCCGCATGCTGGGCGGGCTCAACCATCCCGGCCTCGTCACCCTGCTCGACGCGGGCGTGGAGCTCACCGACGTCACCGCACCGCAGGTGTTCCTCGTCATGGAGTACGTCGACGGTTCGGACCTCCGGCAGCGTCTTCGGCACGGTGCGCTCTCGGCCTTCGAGGTGGCCTATCTCGGCTGGGACCTGGCGAGCGCGCTGGCGTATGTCCATGAGCACGGGATCATCCATCGCGATCTCAAGCCCGCCAACGTGCTGCTCGCCGCCGCGCGAGGCAGGCCCGCCCGCGGGAAGCTCGCCGACTTCGGGATCGCGGTGCTCCGCGGCGATCCCGCGGAACCGACCGCGGAGACGACCGGCACCGCCGCGTACCTCAGCCCGGAACAGGTCGAGGGGCGGCCCCTCGGCCCGGAGACCGACATCTACTCGGTGGGCCTCGTGCTGCTCGAGGCGTACACGGGTCGACCGGCCTTCCCCGGCGGCGTGATGGACTCCGCGCTCGCCCGCCTGGACCGGGATCCCGCGATCCCGGCGGACACCCCGACCGGCCTGGCGAGCGTTCTGCGCTCCATGACCGCGCGCCACCCGGCGGACCGCCCCACGGCCGAGGAGGCCGCCGCCGCCATCCGCGACCTCATCATCGCCGAGCTGGGGGGCGCACGTCCCCAGGTCCGCGA
>DASYJR010000190.1:0-3783 GCA_035996305.1 Amnibacterium sp.
GAGGGCCTCGACCCGCGCGGCGGCACGGCGCCGCTCGGGCTCTGGTTCGAGCTGCAGCCCGGTCGCCCGAACGGCCCGCGCCGCCCTGTGGCGCCCGTCGTCGCGGTCCGGCCGGTGCAGCTCGGGCCCGGCGGCCGCTGGCGGCGCACCGGCATCTCCTGGCGCGACTTCACGCAGCTCACGGCGCTGCACGACTACGACGACGACCAGGCGCGACTGCTGCGCGAGCTCCACCTGCTGCTCACCGACGGCGCCGCTCCGCTCGCCACCGGCACGTGGCTGGGCCTCGACCGGGCGCGCAGCACCCGGCTCTGGACGCTGCTCGACGAGGCGCAGCACCTCGGCCTCGGCCTCGTCACGGGTGGCAAGGCGCAGACCCCGCTGCTGCTCGCGGCCCATGCCGCGGTGCCGGCGATCGACGTGGGCCGCGACGACGAGGGACTCGTGCTGAAGCCCCTCGTGACCGACGGCGACCCGGCCTCCGCACCGCCGGTGCCGCAGCCGTTCGTGCTCGTCGGGGAGCCCGCCACCGGGCTCGCCACCTGGCAGCAGGAGCCCGGCACCGCACTGCCGGAGGCCACGGTCGGCCTCGCCCGCTTCGCCGAGCCCGTCGCACCCAGGGCGCGGGCGTTCCTCACCCTCGACGAGCCCATCCGGGTACCGAGGGAGGAGGAGGGGGCGTTCCTCACCGAGCACTACCGGCGGCTCGCGACGCTGCTGCCGGTCGTCTCCCGCGACGGCACCTTCGCCCCGCCGGCGCTGCCCGTGCCGCAGCTCGGACTCACCCTGCGCTTCGCGGCCACGAAGCCCGTCGAGGGCACGTGGTGGTGGCGCTACCGGGTGCCGGGCGAGGACGCGGCGGTCGAGCGCTCGCCGTTCGAGCCCGACGGCGGCCACACCTTCCGCGACGCGGCCGCCGAGCGCCGCCTCCTCGAGCACGTCACGGCTGCCGGCGTCACGCCGGAGACGGCGCCCGAGCTGTTCGTGCCCGGGGCGTCGCGGCTCAAGCCGGCGTTCGGGTTCGCCGGCACCGCGGCGATCGACTTCGCCCGTGACGTGCTGCCCCGCATCCGCGGGATCGCGGGGCTCCTGCTCGAGGAGCGGGGCGCGCCCGTCGACTACCGGCCGGCCGAGCAGGCGCCCGTCGTCACGATCGAGACCCGGGAGCGCGCGGGGGACCGCGACTGGTTCGACCTCGACATCGCCGTCCGGGTGGGCGACGACGCCGTGCCGATCGCGGACGTGATCCGCGCGCTCGCCCGCGGCGACGACTACATGGTCCTCCCCGGCGGCGTGTACTTCCCGCTCGACTCCGAGGCGTTCGCGCGGCTCCGCGATCTGCTGGCCGAGGCCAGGGAGCTCGCCGACGACGGCGCCGGCGGACTGCGGATCTCCCGGTTCCAGGGCTCGCTCTGGGAGGAGCTCGCGGAGCTCGGGATCGTGCAGCGGCAGGCCGAGTCCTGGCGCCGCGCCGTCGCCGGCCTCGCGGGCAGCGCCGAGGGCCGGCTGCCGCCGCAGGCGCTGCCGGAGCACTTCCCGGCGGTGCTGCGCCCGTACCAGCAGACCGGGTACGACTGGCTGTCGTTCCTCTACGACAGTGCGCTCGGCGGAGTGCTGGCCGACGACATGGGCCTCGGCAAGACCGTGCAGTCCCTCGCCCTCGTCGCCCGCGCCGTCGCCGATCAGCGGCTGCCCGGCGGTGAGCCGGGGCGCCCGCGGTTCCTCGTCATCGCCCCCACGAGCGTGGTGCCGAACTGGAGCGCGGAGGCCGCCCGCTTCGTGCCGGACGTGCGCGTCGCCGCGATCTCCGAGACGACCAGGCGCAGCGGGCGGACCATCGTCCAGACCGTCGGCGACGCGGACCTCGTCATCACCTCGTACGCCCTGTTCCGGCTCGAGGCCGAGGCGTACCGCAGCATCCCGTGGTCGGGGATGCTGCTCGACGAGGCGCAGTTCGTCAAGAACCGGAACGCGGCCACGCACGCGGCGGTGCGCAGCCTCGACGTGCCGTTCAAGCTCGCGATCACGGGCACGCCGATGGAGAACTCCCTGATGGACCTGTGGAGCGTCTTCTCGATCGTCGCGCCCGGGCTGTTCCCGTCGCCGACCGGGTTCGCGGAGGCGTACCAGCGCCCCATCGAGCGCGAGGGCGACCCGGAGCGGCTCGCGCAGCTGCGGCGGCGCATCCGGCCCCTCATGCTGCGCAGGACGAAGCGGGCGGTGGCCGCCGACCTGCCCGACAAGGTGGAGCAGGTGCTCGAGGTCGAGCTGCATCCCGAGCAGCGGGCCGTCTACGACCGCCTGCTCGCCCGCGAGCGGCAGCGGGTGCTCGGGCTCATCGACGAGTTCGGCCGCAACCGGTTCGCGATCTTCCGTGCGCTCACCACGCTGCGGCAGGCGGCGCTCGATGCGGCGCTCGTCGATCCGGAGCTCGACGACGTGCCCTCCACCAAGCTCGACCTGCTCGAGGAGCTGCTCGGCGACGCCCTCGACGAGGGCCATCGGGTGCTGATCTTCAGCCAGTTCACACGGCTGCTCGGACGCGTGCGGAAGCGGCTCGACGCCGCCGACATCGGCTACGCCTACCTCGACGGATCCACGGTGCGGCGCGAGGAGGCGATCCAGCGGTTCCGCGGCGGGGCCGCCGACGTGTTCCTCGTGTCGCTGAAGGCGGGCGGCTTCGGGCTCAACCTCGCCGAGGCCGACTACTGCATCCTGCTCGACCCGTGGTGGAACCCGGCGGCGGAGGAGCAGGCCATCGACCGCGCCCACCGCATCGGGCAGACCCGCTCCGTGTACGTCTACCGCCTCGTCGCGAAGGACACCATCGAGCAGAAGGTGATGGCCCTGAAGGCGGCGAAGGCCGAGCTGTTCGACGCCGTGATGGAGGACGCGGAGGGTGCCGCGGGCGTCGGCATCACGGCGGAGGACGTGCGCGAGCTGCTCGGCTGATCGAGCCCGGGCCGGCTCAGCCCGCGGGCAGCCGGGGCGGCATCCGGCCGCTGCTGCGCCGCGGCTGCTCCGGCACCATGCGCACCTCGGCCTGCGGATCGATCGACCGCAGCGCGTCGGCGATCTGACGGTCGAGCCGGAGGACCCGCGAGTGCAGCGTCTCGTCGCCGGGCAGCCGGAGGACGAAGTACTCCGCGACGGTGCCGCGACGGCCCCGCTGCAGTCGGATCTCGCCGTCGAAGCCGCGGCCGATCTCGGAGCGGGACGCGAGCTTGATCACGTTCCCCGCGGACGACGCCACGTAGATCTCGCCGTAGCCGACCTGGTCGGGACCCACCGCGATGCTGAGGGACCGCGCGACGTGGATCATCACCTGCTCCTCGCCGCTGCGGACCTCCGCGCTGAGGCGCGGGGACACCGCATCGGCCTCGAGGTGCGGGGCGCGCATCAGCCGGGGCCGCACGAGCAGCGCCAGTGCGACGAGCACGGCGACGGCGACCAGCAGCGCCGGCAGCAGCAGCACTCCATGACCTCCACGCGATCCCGCCCCGTCCGGCCGTGCGGCCGCATCGACCTGCCATGATCCCGCCGTTCCCTGATGATGCGCCGACCGCGCACGCCGTAGCGTTGCGGTGGAACGCCCTCGGCGGCGTGAGGGGGATCGGTGGAGCGACACGGGCGGGGTACGGCACTGCTCGTGGCCGGCACGTTCTTCATGGAGAACCTCGACGGCACGATCCTCACCACAGCCGTGCCGAGCATCGCCCGCTCGTTCGGGGACGGCCCGGCCGCGATCGGCACCGCGATCACCGCCTACCTCGTGACGCTCGC
>DASYJR010000191.1:0-16277 GCA_035996305.1 Amnibacterium sp.
TCGGCAAGGGCTCGGTCACGCTCGTCGACATCGAGACCGCCGGTCTCGTCCTCATCGCCGGGCAGAACCCGGGCACGAACCATCCGCGGATGCTCACCTCGCTCGAGAAGGCCAAGCAGCAGGGTGCGGTGATCGTCGCGGTGAACCCGCTGCGCGAGGCCGGCCTGCTGCACTTCGACAACCCGCAGACGGTGAAGGGGATGGTGTTCCGCGGCACGGACCTCGCCGACACGTTCCTGCAGATCAAGCTCGGTGGCGACCAGGCGCTGTTCCAGGCCCTGGGCAAGGTGCTGATCGAGCTCGACGCGAGCCGTGGCGACGTGCTCGACCACGACTTCCTCGCCCACTACACGCAGGGCTTCGAGGCCTACCGGGACGCGGTGGCCGCGCTCCCGTGGGCCGAGGTCGAGACCGCCACGGGGCTGACCGAGAAGCAGATCCGCAAGGTCGCCGAGCTGATGGCGGCCTCGAAGGGGAACATCGTCTGCTGGGCGATGGGCCTCACCCAGCACAAGCACTCGGTCGCGATGCTCCGCGACGTCGTGAACCTGCTGCTGCTCCGCGGCGACATCGGCAAGCCGGGCGCGGGCCTCTGCCCCGTGCGCGGGCACTCGAACGTGCAGGGCGACCGCACGATGGGGATCTGGGAGCAGATGCCCGACGCCTTCCACGACAAGCTCGACGCCGAGTTCGGCTTCTCCTCGCCCCGGGAGCACGGGGTCGACACGGTCGGCGCCATCCGCGGGATGCGGGACGGCACGATCAAGGTCTTCCTCGGGATGGGCGGCAACTTCGCGAAGGCGACGCCGGACACCGCCGTGACCGAGGCGGCGATGCGATCGCTGCGGCTGACCGCGCAGGTGTCGACGAAGCTGAACCGGTCCCACGTCGTCACCGGCAGGCGGGCCCTCATCCTGCCGACGCTCGGCCGCACCGAGCGCGACGTGCAGGCCACCGGACGGCAGACGGTGACCGTCGAGGACTCGATGAGCATGGTGCACGAGTCGCAGGGCAACCTCGAGCCCGCGAGCCGGCACCTGCGCAGCGAGGTCGCGATCGTGGCGGGCCTCGCCGAGCGCGTGCTCCGCGGCCGCACGGACACCGCCCACGTCGACTGGCGGGGCCTCGCGGGCGACTACCGGCGCATCCGCACCCACATCGAGCACGTCATCCCCGGCTTCGACGCCTACGAGGAGAAGCTCGGGATGCCGGGCGGATTCGTGCTGCCGCACGGCCCTCGGGACCACCGGTCGTTCGACACCGACACGGGCAAGGCGAAGTTCACCGTGAACGACCTGGCGTACCCGAAGGTGCCCGAGGGCCGGCTGATCCTGCAGACCATCCGCGCCCACGACCAGTACAACACCACCATCTACGGCAAGGACGACCGGTACCGGGGCATCCATGGCGGCCGCAAGGTCGTGCTCGTGAACGCGAAGGACCTCGCGGCCCGCGGCCTCGCGGACGGCGACCTCGTCGACCTCGTCTCGGAGGCGCCCGACGGCGAGCGGCGCGCGGAGGGCTGGCGGGCGGTCGCCTACCGCACCCCCGCCGGGTGCGCGGCGGCCTACTACCCGGAGACGAACGTGCTCGTGCCGCTCGACTCCGTGGCGGACACGAGCAACACGCCCACCTCGAAGAGCATCGTCGTCCGGCTCGAGAAGGCCCGCGTCCCGGTCCCGGCCTGACCGCGCCCATCAGCACATCAGCAGGACGATCTCCCTACAGCAGGACGATCCGGCCCGTTTCGTCCTGCTGAAGCGGATACGTCCTGCTGTCGTGCTCCCGGGTGTCCGCCGGGGGAGGTGGGTCACCAGGGGAGGGGGATGCAGCGGATCGGGCTGCCCGCGGCGGCGCCGCCCGGCGGGACGACCGCGAGCACGTCGGCGGACGCCAGGCCCCGCAGCATGTTCGGGCGGACGGCGGCGACCGGCTCGAGGCCGCCCGGACCCCGACGGGCCGGGACGACCGCGGTGCCGCCCGCCCAGCGCGGCAGGTCGGTGGAGGCCGGCTCGGTGGGCAGCGCCGGCAGCGGCGCCGCCGTCAGCCCGGCGAGCAGCGGCGGCAGGAACGACGCCAGCGCCACGACGGCGGCGAGCGGGTTGCCCGGCAGCGCCAGGAGCGGTCGCCCGTCGCCGAGCCGGGCGAGCAGCGTGGGGGAGCCGGGGCGCATCGCGACTCCCTCGAAGACGGCGGTCGCCCCGAGCCGGTCGAGCGCCTCCCGAAGGCGGTCGGCGCCCGAGTGACCGGTGCCGCCGACGGTGACGACCACGTCCGCCCGAGCCCCGGCGATCGCCGCAGCGATCGCATCCGGGTCGTCCCCGCAGCGCACGGGCGCCCCAGCGATCGCGCCGAGTCCGGCGATCGCGGCGGGCAGCATCGGGTCGAACGCGTCGCGAACCCGTCCTGCGGTCGGCCGGCCGAACAGCACCACCTCGTCCCCGGTGAGCACGGCGGCGACGACCGGTGGCCGCCGGGCGACGACCGTGTCGAGGCCCGCGACCGCGAGCATCGCGAGATGGGCCGGCGTCAGCCGGGTGCCCGCGGCGACGAGCACGCTGCCAGCCTCCGCCTCCTCGCCGGCCCGACGCACGTGGGCGCCCGGCGCGGGCCGCTCGGCGGTGAGCAGCCCGTCCTCCACGGATGCGCGCTCCACCGGCACGACGGCCGTCGCCTCCGGCGGCACCGCGCCGCCGGTTACGACCACCGCGGCGGCCCCGTCGGGGAGCGGCGTGCCTGCCGGGACCAGCCGCCACGGCGGGTTCCCGCGCACGATCCAGCCGTCCATCGCGGACGAGTCGTAGTGGGGGATCGGCCAGGGCGCGAGCACGTCGGCGTCCGGCACCGCGTGGCCGGCTGCGGCGAGCAGGAGCGCTGCCGCGGGCAGCGGTGCGACGGCCCGCAGCGCGGCGTCGCGCGCGGCGTCCCAGCCGGGCCGGTCGCTCACCGCGGGACGGCGGCCCTCGCGGTCGCGATCGCCGCCGAGATCTCGTCCGCGGATCCGCCCCGCAAGCCGGCGGCGTAGCCCGCGAGGAACGTGGTGACCGGTGCGGCGGGGCGGACCACGTTGTGCGCGGCGACCCCTGCGAGCCCGAGGATCGCGTCGCGCACGGGCGGCACCTCGCCGAGCCCGAGCGCGGCGCAGAGCGTCGCCCACCACTCGTCGAGCCGGACGTCGACGTCGTCGTCGGTCATGCGTTCCTCCTCCTGCCGGATGCCGTCACCGTACGACGACCCGGACGCCCGAACGGGCCACTTCGGACACCTCTGGGCGTCATCGGCGGCCCGGAACACCCGAAGTGGCCCGTCGGTCAGCGCGGGAGCCGCGCCGAGCCCCCCTCCGCGGCTGCCGTGGCGTCGCCGACCTGGAGCGTCCAGCTCCCGTCGGGGCCGGTCGCGGTCACCGCGTCGTCCGTCGTCCCGACCGTGAACGTCGCGTCGCCCACCCGCACCGCGCGGCTGCCGGCGGCGCCGGGGAACGCGCGCAGCGTGAGCCCGTCGAGATGGTCCGTGTCGGGTCGGTCGTCGCGCTTCCCGAGGGGCAGGACCGCGCCCTCCCGCACGTACAGCGGCAGCGACTCGAAGCCGTGGCGCTCCCGGCGCCAGCCGCCGCCGTCGACGCGGTCGCCGGTGAGCAGGTGCGTCCACGTGCCGGCCGGCAGGTAGAGGTCCACGTCGCCCGACTCCGTGAACACGGGCGCGACGAGCAGGTCGGGGCCGAGCAGGTACTGGCGGTCGAGGTAGGCGGCCGTCGGGTCGTCCGGGAAGGCGAGCACCATCGGCCGCATCACGGGCAGCCCCGTGGCCGCGGCCTCCCGGCCGGCCTCGATCAGGTAGGGAGCGAGCCGGTTCTTCAGCTTCGCGAACCGCCGGGTGACGCGCACGGCGCTGCCCTCGGCGTCCTCGTCGTCGTCGAACAGCCACGGCACCCGGTACGAGTCGGAGCCGTGGAAGCGGCTGTGGCTCGACAGCAGGCCGAACGGCGTCCAGCGCTTGAAGACCGCGGCGTCCGGCGTCCCCTCGAAGCCGCCGATGTCGTGGCTCCAGAAGCCGAAGCCCGACAGTGACAGGGACAGGCCGGCGCGCAGCGTCTCCGCCATCGAGGAGAACGTCGAGGTCGAGTCGCCGCCCCAGTGCACCGGATGGCGCTGCCCGCCCGCGGTCGCGGACCGGGCGAACAGCACCGCCTCGCCCGGGCGCTCCTGCTCGAGCAGCTCGTGCACCGCCGCGTTGTACCGCTCGGCGTAGAGGTTGTGCATCCGGTGCGGATCCGCGCCGTCCGCGTAGACGACGTCGAGCGGGATCCGCTCGCCGAAGTCGGTCTTCAGGGCGTCGACACCCTGGCGGAGCACCGCCCGCAGCTTCTCCTGGAACCAGGCGACGGCGTCGGGGTTCGTGAAGTCCACGATCCCCATACCCGCCTGCCAGAGGTCCCACTGCCAGACGCTGCCGTCGGGCCGGCGCAGGAGGTACCCGGCGGCCGCGGCCTCGGCGAACAGGGCGGAACGCTGCGCGATGTACGGGTTCGTCCAGACGGAGACCTTGAGGCCGCGCTCGTGCAGGCGACGGATCATCCCCTCCGGGTCCGGGAAGACGCGGGCGTCCCAGGTGAAGTCCGACCAGTCGAACTCGCGCATCCAGAAGCAGTCGAAGTGGAACACCGACAGCGGCAGGTCGCGCTCGCGCATGCCGTCGAGGAACGAGTTCACCGTCGCCTCGTCGTAGTCGGTGGTGAAGCTCGTGCTGAGCCACGGCCCGTAGCTCCACGCGGGCACCTCGGCCGGCCGGCCGGTGAGGGCCGTGTACCGCTCCAGCACCTCGGCCGGTGTCGCTCCCGCGATCACGAAGTACTCGAGGGACTCGCCCGGCACCGAGAACTGCACGCGCTGGACCGCCTCGGAACCGATCTCGAACGAGACGTGCCCCGGCTCGTTCACGAAGACGCCGTAGCCGCGGTTCGTCAGGTAGAACGGCACGTTCTTGTACGCCTGCTCGCTCGACGTGCCGCCGTCGGCGTTCCAGACCTCGACGGTCTGCCCGTTCTTCACGACGGGCCCGAACCGCTCGCCGAGGCCGTAGACCAGCGCGCCGACGCCGAGGTCCAGCTGCTCGTGCACGTAGGTCGACGCGGTCGGCACACCGACAGGAGGCCGGTCGACGACCGCGTCCGGCGCGAGCCGCACCCAGGCCTGCGACTTGGCGCCGCTGCCGGTGAGGGGTACGCCGTCGGCCGAGAACTCGAGGCTCCACGGGGCGCCGCGCGTCACGCGCGCCTCGAGGCGGCCGCTCACGACCAGCGCCGACGAGCCGTCGTCCGCGAGCTCCACGCGGCCCGAGCCGTCGGCGGTCGCCACGTCGAAGCGCAGCGGCTCGCCGCCGCCCGCGTGGTGCACGATCCGCACCCGGATGACGCCCGGCAGGTGCGGCGCGACCGTCACGGTGAGCACGGGCAGGTTCAGCGTGTCGCCGCGGGTGGTGATCACCTTCGTCGGCGCCGTCACGACGAGCCCGTCGCCGGACCGCTCCAGGTCGTAGGCCTCGCGGCCGTACTGGGCCGTGACCCCCGGGCGCAGCAGCCAGAAGCCGTCCGTGAACCGCATGTTCCTCCGCTCGGCAGCACGGCGCCGCACGCGCGATCCGCCGCCGATTCACTCTGCCAGATCCGACAGTTGCATCAGAACAGGTGTTGTTGTTACTCAATCGTTATTGCTGTCAACCGGGACTCGCCTGGGTATTTACCTAGAGTTCGTCCGTCCCTCGGCGTCGAGGGATGCGCCAGGTCACGGCCTGCGCCGAGAGAAAACAGGTGACGAAGCCTTGAAGAAGTCCATTCTCGGGGTGGCGACGGTCGTCGCAGCCTCAACCCTCCTGCTCGCCGGCTGTTCGAACGGAGGCTCGGGTTCGGGCAGCTCCGCCAGCAGCTCCGGTGGAACCAGCGCGAACGCGGCCGCGAAGCGCGCCTGCGTGATCCTTCCCGACACGCAGTCCTCGCCCCGCTGGGAGAGCGGCGACCGCCCCGCGCTCCAGAAGGCCCTCACGGCCGGTGGCTTCACCGCGGACATCCAGAACGCGCACAACAGCACGACCCAGTACGCGACCATCGCGTCGGCGCAGCTCAGCAAGGGCTGCGGTGTCATGCTCCTCGTCGACCTGAACGGCGTCGGCGCCCAGATCCTCACGAAGGCGAAGTCCCAGGGCGTGCCCGTCATCGCCTACGACCGGCCCATCGCCGGCGCGGACTACTACGTCTCGTTCGACAACACGAAGGTCGGCGAGCTCGAGGGCCAGCTGATCGTCGACGGCCTGGCCGCGGCGAAGAAGGACCCGAAGACGGCGAAGGTCGTCTACATGGGCGGCGACCCGACCGACGGCAACGCGAAGTTCTTCCACGACGGTGCCGTCTCGGTCATGTCGAAGGCGGGCATCAAGCCGGCGTTCGAGCCGAAGGGCACCTGGGTCGCGACGAAGTCGGGCACGGAGTTCACGCAGGCCTACACCGCGCTCAAGGGCAACATCGACGCGGTCTGGGTCGCGAACGACGCGAACGCGGCGGCCGTCATCAACGTGCTGAACAAGTACAACAAGACGGTTCCGGTCTCGGGCCAGGACGCCTCCATCCCGGGTCTGCAGAACATCCTGCTCGGCAAGCAGACCGGCACGGTCTACAAGCCGTACCAGCTCGAGGCGGACCAGGCGTCGAAGCTCGCGATCGCGCTGCTCAAGGGTCAGAAGCCCTCGGCTCCGTCGTCGGTGAACGGCGTGCCGTTCTTCGCCGAGACGCCGATCCTGGTGAAGGCGAACAACGTGGAGAAGGTCGTCCAGGACGGCAACGCCACGGCGTCGGCGATCTGCACGGGCAGCGTTGCTGCCGCGTGCGCGAAGAACGGCGTGAAGTAACCCAACCCGTTCCGCGGCCTGCGGGTCCGGTGCATGCTAGGTGCGCCGGGCCTGCAGGCCGCAGCCAGTTCCGGCGTCACCTCCCGCTTCACGGCGGAATGGAAGGAGGGGGCATGGTCGCCCCGATCATCGAACTGCGAGACATCCGCAAGGGCTTCGGTCCGGTCGAGGTGCTGAAGGGGGTGAACCTCAAGATCTTCCCGGGCCAGGTCAGCGCCCTCGTCGGCGACAACGGCGCCGGCAAGTCCACGCTGATCAAGGGGCTCGCCGGCGTGCAGCCCTACGACTCGGGGGAGGTGCTCGTGGACGGCTCGCCCGCCGAGCTGACGACGCCGAAGGAGGCGTCGCGCCACGGCATCGAGGTGGTGTACCAGGACCTCGCCCTCTGCGAGAACCTCGACATCGTCCAGAACATGTTCCTCGGCCGCGAGGAGACCCATCAGGGCACGTTGAACAACGGCGAGATGGAGAAGCACGCCTCCGCCACGCTCGGCTCCCTCTCGGTACGGACCATGAAGTCGGTGCGGCAGAAGGTCTCGTCGCTCTCCGGCGGCCAGCGGCAGACGGTCGCGATCGCGCGGGCCGTGCTGCAGAAGGCCCGCGTCGTCATCCTCGACGAGCCGACCGCCGCCCTCGGGGTCGCGCAGACCGAGCAGGTCCTGCACCTCGTGCGCCGGCTGGCGGACCAGGGCGTGGGCGTGCTGATCATCAGCCACAACCTCGCCGACGTCTTCCAGGTCGCCGACCACATCAACGTGCTCTACCTCGGCAGCATGGTCGCCCAGGTCGAGACGAAGACCACGACCAACAACGACGTGGTCGGGTACATCACCGGGTCCAAGACGTACGAGCCCAGCCTCGAAGGAGCAGGTCGATGACCACGACCGACAAGTCGTCCAATCCGCCGACCGAGAACGCGATCCTGACGACGGGATCGGCGCCGGCCGGCATCGCGACCGGATACGAGGGCACCGCGGCGGACCAGTTCCGGGCGTACATCTCGCGCCTCCGCCAGGGCGAGATGGGCATGCTGCCCGCCATCGGCGGCTTCGTCGTGCTCTGCATCCTGTTCGAGTTCCTGAGCCCCGACTTCCTCGGCCTCCTCAACGTCGCGAACCTGCTCACCCAGACCGCGTTCCTCGCGATGCTCGCGATCGCGCTCGTCTTCGTGATCCTCATCGCGGAGATCGACCTCTCGGCCGGTGTCACGGCAGGCGTCGGCATGGCGGTGTTCATCGAGCTGAACGGGCCCCTGCAGGTCAACTGGATCGTCGCCTTCGCCGTCGCGCTGGCGGTCGGCGTCGTGATCGGCTCGTTCATCGGCTACTTCGTGGCGAAGGTCGGCATCCCGTCCTTCGTCGTCACCCTCGGTCTGTTCCTCGGCTTCCAGGGCCTGCAGCTCGTGCTGCTCGGCAACGGCCAGACGTACCGCGTCACCGAGCCCGCCGTGCTCGCGATCGAGAACAGCAACATGCCCAACTGGGCCGGCTGGGCGATGTGGGTCGTGATCGTGCTGGTCTCGCTGGGCACCGCGTTCTACGACCGCGCCCGCCGGATGCGGATCGGCGTGCCGGTGCGCCCGCTCAGCCTGCTGTTCCTGCGGGTGGGCGCGATCGCGGTCGGCACCGGCGTGCTCGTGTTCCTCCTGAACCTGAACAGGGCCAAGGGGATCATCCCCATCTCGGGCGTGCCGATCGTCGTGCCGATCGCCATCTCGATCCTGTGGATCGGCACCCAGGTGCTCGACCGCACGCGCTGGGGCCTGCACCTGTACGCCGTCGGCGGCAATCCGGAGGCGGCCCGCCGCGCCGGCATCAACGTGGCCGCGATCCGCATCTCCGCGTTCATCCTCTGCTCGACGCTCGCGATCGTCTCCGGCCTCTTCCAGGCCAGCGAGGTCGGTGTCGTCGGCTCGGACTTCGGTCAGACCGACGTGCTGAACGGCGTAGCGGCGGCCGTCGTCGGCGGCGTCAGCCTGTTCGGCGGCCGTGGCCGGCTGATCCAGGGCGCCGTCGGCGCGCTCGTGATCTCGGCGATCACGAACGGCCTGGGCCTGATCAACCTGCCGGGCGGTGTCAACCTGTTGATCACCGGAGGCGTGCTGATCCTCGCCGCCACGATCGATGCGCTCTCGCGCAAGCGGGCGGGCGCGTCGCTCGCGCGCGTCTGACCGTCTCCACAGCGGCAGCGGCCCGGACCGGCATCGCCGGCCCGGGCCGCTGCTGTTCGGGCCGGTAGGGTCGCCCGGTGGGCTCCGGGGACGACGTGCGGCTGCTCGGCGCGGCCGACGTGCGTGCCCTCGCGGCGCGGCTCGACGTGGCGCCGACCAAGCGGCTCGGCCAGAACTTCGTGCACGACGCCAACACCGTTCGGCGCATCGTGCGGCTCGCGGACGTGCGGCCCGGTGAGCGGGTGCTCGAGATCGGTCCGGGCCTCGGCTCGCTGACCCTCGGGCTGCTCGAAGCGGGCGCCGCGGTGATCGCGGTGGAGCTCGACCGGCGGCTCGCGGAGGCGCTCCCGGCCACGATCGCCGACCTCGCGCCGGCCGCCGCGCCGCGGCTCTCGGTCGTCGCCGGCGACGCGCTGCGGGTGCCGATCCCGGACGAGCCGGTGCGACTCGTGGCGAACCTGCCCTACAACGTCTCCGTGCCGGTGCTGCTGCGCCTGCTCGCCGATGTGCCCTCGCTCACGACCGCCGTGGTGATGGTCCAGGCCGAGGTGGGGGAGCGGCTCGCCGCGCCGCCGGGGTCCAAGACGTACGGCTCGCCGAGCGTGAAGGCCGCCTGGTACGGGCGGTGCACGATCGCCGGCACGGTGCCCCGCGCCGTGTTCTGGCCGGTGCCCAACGTCGACAGCGTGCTCGTGCGCGTCGAGCGCGGGCCGGCACGGGGCGACGAGGCGCTCCGTGAGCGCGTCTTCCGCCTCGTCGACGCCGCATTCGCGCAGCGCCGCAAGACGCTCCGGCAGGCGCTCGCGACCGCCGTCGGCGGCACCGGCCCCGCCGAGGCCCTGCTCACGAGGGCCGGCGTCGACCCGGGGGAGCGGGGCGAGCGGCTCGGGATCGACGCGTTCCTCGCCCTCGCCGAGGCGGCCGCGCCCGTGCTCCCCTGACCGGGCGCGTTCGCGGCGCGGAGCCGGGCCCCCGGCGGTTCCCGGGCCGGTCCGGCGCCCCGCCGGGGGTCCGTCTTCCGGCGTCGCGGCCCGGATCGCGTGCACGGCCCGCACTAGGTTGAAGTCGTGAGCACGCCCCCGGCCGCGGTGCAGGCGAAGGCCCCCGGGAAGGTCAACCTCGTCATGCGCGTCGGCGCCGCCATGCCCGACGGCTACCACGACGTCGCGACCGCCTACCAGGCCCTCGCGCTGTACGAGGAGCTGCGCGCGGAGCGCGACGACGACCTGTCGCTGTCGTTCACCGGCCCCATCGCGGCGCCGGGGCTGCCGGTCGACCGGCGCAACATCGTGATCCGCGCCGCGCACCTGCTGCAGGCCCGCACCGGGTACCGCGGGGGCGCGCGGATCCAGGTGCTGAAGCGGGTGCCGGTCGCCGGCGGGATGGGCGGCGGATCCGCGGACGCCGCGGCCGCGCTCGTCGCCCTCGACGCCCTGTGGGGGCTCGGCCTTTCCCGCGACGAGCTGCTGCTGCTCGGCGGGGAGCTCGGCGCCGACGTGCCGTTCGCACTCACCGGCGGCACCGCGATCGGCACGGGCCGCGGCGACAAGCTGAGCCCGGCGCTCGCGAAGGGCGTGTTCCAGTGGATCATCGCGCTCGCGGACCACGGACTCAGCACGCCCGAGGTCTACGCGGCGCTCGACGAGCACCGACTCCGGCATGCGGCGGACCTCCCGCCGGTCGGCGCGCCCGTCGTGGGTGCCGACGTGCTGCAGGCGCTCCGCGCGGGCGATCCGCACATGCTCGCGGACGCGCTGCACAACGACCTGCAGGTCGCGGCCCTGCACCTCCGGCCCGAGCTGGCCGACGTGCTCGAGCTGGGGGAGCGCAACGGCGCCCTGGCCGGCGTGGTGTCGGGATCCGGTCCGACGATCGCGTTCCTCACCGCCGACCTCGACTCGGCGCTGTCGCTGCAGATCGCCCTCTCCGCCGCGCGGCTCACGGTGCTGCGGGTGACGGGGCCCGCGCACGGCGCCCGACTCGTGTCCTGAACGCCGCGGCCGTTCCGCGCCGGAGCGACACGTCGGCGCGCTGCAGCGCGCCGACGTGTCCGCACGGGGAGGGGATGCGGCAGCGAGCCGGGTGGGCTGCGCGGCCTCGCCGTGCGACTACTTCGCGGTGATCTTGGCGATGCCGACCACGAGCCGGTCGGTGACCGCGGTCGTGCCGAACGTCGTGTTCAGCAGTGCGGCCGCGTCGCTCGAGACGTAGACCGTCGTGCCCTCGAGCACGGCGTTGCCGGCGGCGTCCTTGTAGAGCGGCTTCAGGGTGGTGCCGTCGAGACGGAAGAGGTTCGCGCCCTTGACGACCGACGTGCCGTTCAACGACACGTCGCCGGAGAGGTGCGAGTTGTTGCCCGGGTCGATGACGAAGTTCGTCAGCTCCACCTTCTTGCCGCCCGCGGACAGCGAGATGCCGGAGCCCTGGTGGTCGACCTCACCCTGCACGTAGGGGCGGTACGCCTTCGTGGGGTCGTAGTACGTGACGTGGCCGCCCGTGATCGGGAAGGTGAGCACGCCCGCCTTCGAGAGGGTGGCCGTGCCGACGACGCCCGGCGTGAGCTTCAGGCTCGTGAGTGCCTTCAGGAACCCCGCGTCGAGCGTGACCTGGGTGTGCACGCCGGAGAGCGACGGAATCTCCGCGACCGGGGTCGGCGTGGCGGCGGGCGCGGGGGCCGCGCTCGAGGAGGAGGACTTCGACGTCGCGGCGGGCGTCGCCGAGCTCGCCTCGGAGCAGCCCGCGAGGGCGGTGACGACGAGACCGGCGGACAGCGCCGCGATGGCGCCCTTGGTGCTGATTCGCATGGGACTTCTTTCCGTTCCGGCCGGGAGGAGCTGCGGCGGTTCCGCTGCGTCCGTTGCCCCCGGCTCGTGTGAGCAGGTGCACTGGGTTCGGCGACCGGTCCGAAAGCGACGGGTGTCTCGGGCGACTCTCAGGGAACGGGGGGCGGCAGCCGCGCCGGGCCGAGGCGCCGCCTCCGCCGGAGCACCGCGACCACGATGACCAGCACGAGCACCGCCGCGAGCTCCCCGCGGAACAGGTCGAGCGGGGTCCCGAGCTGCCTCTCGACGAGCACGAGCGGCAGCGCGAACCACTCCCATCGCCCGCTCATCGCGACGAACGGCACGAGCAGCAGCGCGTACCAGGAGTAGCGCGGGCTCGTCAGCAGCAGCGCGGCGCCGATCACGACGACCTGGCCGACCCACGGATCCGCGGGGTCGGTGCGGAGGAGCACCACGACCGCCACGGCGAGCAGCAGCAGGGCCGCGACCGGGGTGGCGGCCGGCCCGGGGGCGACTACCGAGACGAGCGCCGAGCGGGTCCCGTCGTCGAAGCCCTCCTCGTTCAGGTAGCCGGGCAGGTAGCCGAGCACGCGGCCGCCGCTCAGCGCCACGTGCGGCAGGTAGACGGCGGCGACGGTCGCGGCCGCAGCGGCGAGGATCCGCACGGGGGAGCGCCGCAGCAGCGGGGGGAGGACGAGCACGGGCAGCACCTTCGTCGCGACCGCGAGCCCGAGCACGATCCCACCGCGGATCGGCCTGCCGCGCACCACGAGCAGCGTGCCCGCGAGCGCGCCGAGGGCGGCGAGGCCGTCGATGTGCGCGTTGGTCACCGCTTCGGAGGCGACGAGGGGACACCATGCGAACCACGCGGCGCGGCGCGGATCGCGGCCGGTGACCCGCAACGCGGCGAGCAGCAGTGCCGTCGTCGTCAGCGCGGCGGCGAGCCCGAGCACCTGCATCGGCGCGTACGCGACGGTGGGCGGCACGAGCAGCCGCACGGCCGCGAAGACCGCCTCGGCCACCGGCGGGTAGATGGTCGGCACCAGCGGGCGGTTGATCGCGGTGCAGACCAGGCCCGGCACGCCCACCTGGCTGGTCGGCAGCGCGACCGGCGCCGGGCAGTGCAGCACACCCGTCGCCGAGACGGAGCCCGCGGGGAACAGCCAGTCCGTCCGCAGGGGCGCGAGCGCCGGATCCGCCGGGACGTACCGGTAAGGGGAGACGCCGGCGTCCTGCACGATCCCGTCCCAGGCGTACCGCGCCGAGTCCGTGCTCGTCGTCGGGGGACCGGCGAGCGCGCCGAGGCCGATCACGAGCGCACCGCCGAGCACGAGCGCCGGCACCGCCCGCCGAGGCGCCCTGCGGAGCAGCACGGCCGCGGCCGCGAACAGCAGCCAGCAGCCCCCCTCCGCGAGCAGCCACGCGGGCCCGTCGGCGCGATGCACGATCCCGATCCGCGCGACGATCCACCAGGTGAGGCCCGCCAGCGCGGCGAGGAGGACGGCGACGGGGACGGTCCGTGCAGCGGCGTCCCTCACCCCGTCATCCTGGCCGGTCGCTCCGAATACCCGACATGGGCGCGCGAGACGGGATGCCGGGGCGGTGAGGAGCCTCTTCCTCCTGGCGCGCGCGTCGCTCATGAGCGGCGCCCGGCATCCGCGCACCGCGGTGGTGCTCGGCCGGCTGCTCGGCACCGCGTTCCTGATCTGCTTCGCGACCGGTCTCTTCAGCCACCTCCTTCAGGATCCGCTGCCTGGGACGACCTTCCTCACCCGCCCGGCCTCCCTGTACCGCATCACCCAGGGGCTGCATGTCGCGACCGGGATCGCCTGCATCCCGCTGCTGCTCGGCAAGCTGTACACGGTCTTCCCGCTGCTCTTCCGGTGGCCCCCGGCCCGTACCCTCGCCGGCCTGCTCGAGCGAGCGTCGATCGCGCTCTTCGTCGCGTCGTCCCTCGTGCAGCTCGCGACCGGGCTCGTGAACACCTACCAGTGGTACCCGTGGCCGTTCCCGTTCCGGCAGGTGCACTACGCGCTCGCCTGGGTGATCGTCGCCTCCCTCGCGATCCACATCGGCGTCAAGCTGCCGATCATCACGCGGTGGTGGCGCCGCCGCGACAGCATCGGTCCCGACGGCCTGCTGCGGTCGGTCGGTGACGGCGAGGGGGACCTGGGCCGTGCGGAACCCCGGGCGACCGGCCTCACCGGCGCCGTCCAGCGCTGGATCGACCGGGCGCCCGCGGCTCCGCAGGCCGTGAGCCGACGGACCGTGCTCGGCGCGGTGGCCACCGCGACGGGCGCCGCCGTCGTGCTGACCGCCGGCCAGAGCCTGCCGGCGCTCGCCGCGGTGAACCTCTTCGGCCCCCGCCAGCAGCGGCTCGGCCCGCAGGCGCTGCCCGTCAACAAGACGGCCCGCGCGGCCGGTGTGATCGCGCGCGCCACGGATCCGGGCTGGACGCTCACCGTGCGGGCCGGCGCCCGGACCCGCGCGCTCACCCGCGCCGACCTGCTCGCCCTGCCGCAGCGCCGCGTCACCCTGCCGATCGCGTGCGTCGAGGGGTGGAGCGTCGCTGCCGACTGGCGGGGGGTGCGGGTCGCCGACCTCGCGGCCCTCGTCGGCGCGGCGGGCCGCGCCCTCACCGTCCGCAGCCTGCAGCACGGCGCCTACTCGGTGACGATCCTAGAGCCGGAGTTCGCCGCCGATCCGCTCACCCTCGTCGCGCTGGAGCTGAACGGGGCGCCGCTCGACCTCGATCACGGCTACCCGGCCCGGCTCATCGCGCCGGCCCGGCCGGGGGTGCTGCAGACCAAGTGGCTCGCCTCGCTGGAGGCCCGATGAGCGCCCGGATGCGCGCGGCCCGGATCGCGCTCGTCGCCGTGGGCGTCGCCGGTCTCGTCGTCGGCGCGGCCCTCCTCGTCACGACCGTGCGCCCGAGCGGCGTGGTGGGTCTCGGGGTCTGGCTGGTGGCCGCCCTCGTGCTGCACGACGGGATCCTCGCGCCCGCGGCCTTCGTCGGGAACCGCGTGCTGCGCGGTGCGGGCGCCCGGATCCCGCCGGTCGTGCTCGCGGTGCTGCAGGGCGCCGTCGTCGTCGGCGTGGTGCTCACGCTGATGGTGCTGCCCGAGATCCGGGCGAAGCAGCTGGGCGCCCGCAACCCGACCGTGCTGCCCTTCGACTACGGGCTGCGGCTCGGCCTCCTGTGGCTCGTGCTCGCGGCGCTCACGGCGACGATCTGCGTCGTGCTGCTCCGATCGCAGCGGACCCGGAGGTCCGTGCGGTAGAGCGGATGCGTCGGGATCGACCCGGACCCCGACGGAGAAGGGGAGGACATGCCCCGACCGATCGCCGCGCTCGCCGCGCTCGCCGTGGTCGCCGTGCTGCTGCTCGCCGGCTGCGCCGAGCGGAACCCCGCAGCGCCCCCCGCGCCGGCGCCGAGCGCGACCTCGAGCGCCACCCCGAGCCTGCCGGCCCTCAACGCCCCGACACCGGCGCCCACCCTCTCGTCGGCCCCGACCAGCGCGGCCGTCAGTCTCATCGTGCACCAGGGACCGCCGCCGGCGGGCGTGCGCCGAGGGCCCGCCTGGCTGGTCGCGTCGGCCCACCCGGCGGCCGCCTCCGTCGGGATCGCGTGGACCGACTCCGTCGCGCCCGGCTGCGGAGCGGCGAAGGACGTCTGGTTGCAGGAGACCGCCGTCGCCGTGGTGATCGACCTGGTGCACTCCGTGGGGAGGGTCGGGGTGGTCTGCCCCGCCGTGCTCGTGCCGCGGCGGGCGACCGTGCCGCTCGCGGCTCCGCTCGGCACCCGAATCCTCGAGGAGCACGTGAGCGGGCCCGGGTCGGCCGGCGCCGCGTGCCCGTCGCCGGGGCCGATCGCCCGGTCGTCGCAGGTCGTCTGCCCGCTGACCCCGAAGGGCTGAGCTCAGCCGACGCGCAGGAGCCGCAGGAAGTGCCGCCCGGAGACCGACCACCCGGCATCCGCGCGGAAGCCGTCGGCCGCCTCGAGCAGCGGCAGCGCGCCGACCTCGGCCCACGGGAACGGGTCGCTCGCCGCGCCCCGGTCGTCGACCAGGGTGCTGAGCGAGACGGTGTCGCGGTGGGGATCCGCATGCGTCTCGACCACCAGGGCGCCGCCGATCCCGAGCAGCCGGCGGCAGCGGTCGAGGAGCGCGGCCACGTCGCCGCCGATCCCGACGTTCCCGTCGAGCAGCAGCGCGCCCGACCAGCGCCCCTCGTTCGGCAGGGCGGCGAAGACGGACCGGTGCAGCACGGGGAGCCCGGCGTCGCGGCAGTGCGCCACCGCGGCGGCGGACACGTCGACCCCGAGCGCCGACAACCCGGCGTCGAGGGCGGCCCGGACCATCCGCCCCGGCCCGCAGCCGATGTCGAGCACGGGTCCGGCGAGCCCCGCGAGCGTGGTGCGGTCGGCG
>DASYJR010000192.1:0-6470 GCA_035996305.1 Amnibacterium sp.
TGTTGTCCTTGCCCTGCACGACCGTGATGGGGCCGTACTGCGAGCTGTCGATCTTCGTGCTGCTGCTGCTGCCACCGCCGGGGCTGGACGACGTGCTGGAGCACGCGACCAGACCGATGGTGGTGAGTGCGAGCGTCGCGCCTGCTGCGGCGACGCGCATCGCTTTTCTCATTGGACTCCTCGTTGAGTTCGGGAACACAGGGTGCTGTGCGGGAGGCGCTGGTGCGCGCCCCTGCGTCACCGTAGACGATGGCCTATGAGGTGGCAAGGCGCAGTGCAAGCGTTTGCAGCAAGCGTTGCGATCCTGTTCCCGACGGGGGAGCACGCCTCATCCGGATGAGATGGTTCAAACGGCCGCGACGAGCCGTCCGCCCTCGAGCCGGACGGGGATGGGATCGACGATCTCGAACGCGAAGACGCCCTCCGGCTCGGTGTTGCGGAAGCCGAGCAGGGCCCATCCGCCGTCCCGCCGCTGCACGAGCGGCGCGGCGAACAGCGCCGGCTCGGCCTCGAACGGCAGCGCCCGCTCGAGCTCCCACGGGCCGAGCGGGGACTCGGCCGTGACCGACCACGTGCAGTAGCGGCCGAACTCGGCGACGTGCTCCTCGGTCTGCTCCTGCGGATGACAGGTGAACACGAGCACCCAGGTGCCGTCGAGCCGCCGGACCTGCGGCACCTCGATCTGCCCGAAGCCCGCGGCCCGGCCGAGGGCCGGGCCGACGGTCCAGGAGCGCAGATCGCTGCTCGTCGCGTGCGCGAGCACCCCGTCCGCGTTCCTCGTCCCGCCCTTCGCCCTGGCCGTGATCAGCATGTGCCACATGTCGTCCCCCGGCACCCGGAACACGAAGGGGTCGCGCCAGGTCTCGCTCGCGCTCTCGTCCTCGTCGAGCGTGCGGTACCGGCCGGGATCGGCGACCACGATCGGGGCATCGCCGATGCGGCGGAAGGTGACGAGGTCGGCCGACTCGGCCACCCCGATCCGCTGATCCCGCAGCCCGTGTCCGCGCGTGCTGATGGCCGTGTAGAAGAGGTGCCAGACGCCGTCGTCGCCGCGCACGGTCGAGCCGGTCCAGAGGGCGAGGTCGTCCCAGGCGCCGGGCTGCGGGCCGAGCGCGTCCGGCTCGATCCGCCAGTCCACCAGGTCCACCGACGTCGCGTGGCCGATCACGGCCTGGGCGTGCCGGAGGGACGGGTCGCCGAGCGCCGACGGCGCCTTCAGGAAGAACAGGTGGTAGCGCTCCCCGTCGTCCGCGATCCAGCTGTCCCAGACCCACGCGTCCTCGAGCCGCAGCATCGGTCCTCCGTCCCCGTCGACCCTCCCCGAACCGTAGGGCCGGCGGCGCCCAGGGGGAAGACGCAGGGGGGACGCCGCGCGCACCTACCCTTGGCTCCCGTGAGCATGGCGCGCGGCGGACCCCGGGGCGGGATGGGCGCGCGTGACGCGGCCGCCGCCCGCGAGGAGATCGCGAAGGCGCCGAAGGTGCCCGATCTCGGACGTCGCATCGCCCGGCTGTTCCGGCCGCACCGCGCCCGGCTCGCCCTCACCATCACGCTCGTGCTCATCACGGCGGCGCTCACGGTGGTGCCCCCGCTGCTCACCCAGCGCGCGTTCGACGACGGCCTGTTCCCGCGCTCGGGGCATCCGGACCTGCCGGTGCTCACCGAGATCGTGAGCGCCATCGTGCTCGTCTGGGCGGTCTCGCAGGCGCTCGGCGTGTGGCAGACCTACCTCACCGCGACGGTCGGCAACGGCGTGACCGCGGCCCTCCGTGAGCGCCTGTTCACCCGTCTGCAGGAGATGGAGCTCGGGTTCTTCACCCGTACGCGCACCGGGGTGATCCAGTCGCGGCTCGCGAACGACGTGGGCGGCGTCTCCAACGTGCTCTCCAACACGGTGTCGAGCGTCGTCGGCAACACGGTCACGGTGCTCGCCGCCTTCGTCGCGATGGTGCTGCTCAGCTGGCAGCTCACGATCATCGCCCTGCTGCTCCTGCCGCTGCTCGTGATCGTGCAGCGCCGCGTCGGCCAGCGCCGCGCGAGGATCGCGACGAAGACGCAGGAGTCGCTGTCGGAGCTGTCCGCCATCACGCAGGAGGCGTTGAGCGTCTCGGGCATCCTGCTCGCGAAGGCGTTCACACGGCAGGGGAGCGAGACCTCCCGCTACGCGGCCGAGAGCGAGCGGCAGCTGCGCCTGCAGATCCGCCAGGAGATGACGGGGCAGGGGTTCTTCGCGATCCTGCAGGTGTTCCTGCTCGTGGTCCCGGCCCTCGTCTACCTGGTCGCCGGGATGCTGCTCGCGAACGGGGCGCCGATCACGGCGGGCACGATCGTCGCGTTCACCACTGTGCAGTCGAGGCTCACCTTCCCGCTGCTCGGGCTGCTGCGCGTCGCGCTCGACCTGCAGACGTCCACAGCGCTGTTCGCGCGGATCTTCGAGTACCTCGACCTGAAGCCCGCCATCCGGGACGCCGCCGACGCCGTCGAGGTGCCGCCGGGCGACCGCATCGGGCAGGTCGAGTTCGACCACGTGTCGTTCGCCTACCCGCCGGCACCCGGTGAGCACGAGCCGGTGAGGATCCTCGACGACGTGAGCTTCACGGTGCGGCCCGGCCGCTTCACCGCGCTCGTCGGGCCGTCCGGGGCGGGCAAGACCACCATCGGCTACCTGCTGCCACGGCTGTACGACGTCACCGGCGGGGCCGTGCGGTTCGCGGGCGTCGACGTGCGGCACCTGAGGCAGTCGTCGCTGCTCTCGCGCATCGGCATCGTCAGCCAGGAGACGTACCTCTTCCACGCCACGATCCGCGACAACCTCCGCTACGCGAAGGAGGACGCCACCGACGAGGAGATCGAGGCGGCCGCCCGCGGCGCGAACATCCATGAGACGATCGCCCGCTTCCCCGACGGCTACGACACGGTCGTGGGGGAGCGCGGCTACCGCCTGTCCGGCGGCGAGAAGCAGCGGGTCGCGATCGCTCGCGTGCTGCTGAAGAACCCGCCCGTGGTGCTGCTGGACGAGGCGACGAGCGCGCTCGACTCCGTCTCCGAGCGGATCGTGCAGGAGGCGCTCGACGCCGCCGCGAGCGGTCGGACGACGGTCGCGATCGCGCACCGACTCTCGACCGTGATCGGCGCCGACGAGATCCTCGTGCTCGACGCGGGCCGCATCGTCGAGCGCGGCACCCATACCGACCTGGTGCGCCAGGGCGGCCTGTACGCGGAGCTCGCCGCCGAGCAGGGGGTCGAACCGGTCGATCCCGCCCTCGACGCCGCATCCGCCTGAAGTCCTCTCCCCCTCATCGAGGCGTCATAGGGGTGGCATAGGGCGGCGGCCGACGATCGTCGGCATGAACCTCTGGAGCGAGCGCGTCGACGTCGAGCTCGTCGTGCCCGTGCACAACGAGGAGCGGGTGCTGCAGGAGAGCGTCTGGCGCCTCCACCGCTACCTCTCGCTGCACCTGGCGGTCGACTGGCGGATCACGATCGTCGACAACGCGAGCACGGACGGCACGCTCGCCATCGCGGAGGGCCTCGCCGGCTCGCTCTCCGACGTGGCCGTGCTGCACCTCGACGAGAAGGGCCGTGGCCGCGCGCTGAAGGCGGCATGGGGCTCCTCGCACGCCCGCGTCGTCGCGTACCTCGACGTCGATCTGTCCACCGACCTCGCCGGCCTCGCGCCGCTCGTCGCGCCTCTGCTCTCCGGCCACTCGGACGTCGCCATCGGCACACGCCTGACCCGCACCAGCCGGGTGATCCGCGGCGTGAAGCGCGAGTTCATCTCCCGCTCGTACAACGGGCTCGTCCGCGCGCTGCTGTCGGCGTCGTTCACCGACGCCCAGTGCGGCTTCAAGGCGATCACGCGGGAGGCGGCGGACCGCCTGCTGCCGCTCGTCCAGGACGACGGCTGGTTCTTCGACACCGAGCTGCTCGTGCTCGCCGAGCGGTCCGGTCTGCGGATCCACGAGGTACCGGTCGACTGGACCGACGACCCCGACAGCCGGGTGGATCTGCGACGCACCGCGATCGAGGACCTGAAGGGAATCTGGCGGCTGCTGAACGACCTCGGCCGCCACCGGATCCCGGTCGACGCGATCGCGGAGGAGCTCGGCCGCGGGCCGATCGGTCCCGTCACGCCGCCGCGGATCCTGCCGCAGGTGCTGCGATTCGGCGTCGTCGGCGTGCTGTCGACCCTCGCGTTCGCGCTGCTCTTCCTCGTGCTGCGGCCGCTGTTCGGCGAGCAGGCCGCGAACTTCCTCGCGCTGCTGATCACGGCCGTGGCGAACACGGGAGTGAACCGCTGGTTCACGTTCGGCGTGACGGGTCGGGTGGGCGCGGTGCGGCACCACCTGCAGGGCCTCGTCGTGTTCGGGCTGGCCTGGTGCATCACGAGCGGGTCGCTCGTCGCGCTGCACGACGTCGTCCCGCGCGCCTCGGCCGCCGAGGAGATCCTCGTGCTCACCGCCGCGAACCTCGTCGCGACCGTGCTCCGCTTCGTGCTGCTGCGGGTCTGGGTGTTCCGCACCCGCCGTGCGGCTCCCGAGCCCCGCCGTGCCGACGTGCCTGCGCCGCAGGCGGCCACCGATTCCCCCGAGCCCATGGAGATCGCGCAGTGACCTCGACCCTCTCCGGATCCGACTCCGCCGGCACCGCGGCCCCCGGCGAGGTCGGCCGCCGGGCCGCCCGCCTCGCCCGTGCCGCCTGGCGTGGGCGGGAGAACGACGCCGTCTGGGTGCGCCCCGCGTTCCTCGGCCTGCTCGTGCTCGCCGCCGTGCTCTACGTGTGGGACCTCGCCGCCAGCGGCTGGGCGAACGCGTTCTACTCCGCAGCCGTGCAGGCGGGCGCCACGAACTGGGAGGCGTTCCTCTACGGCTCCTCCGACGCCGGCAACTCCATCACCGTCGACAAGCCGCCCGCCTCGCTCTGGGTGATGGCGCTGTCGGTGCGGATCTTCGGCCTCAGCGCCTGGAGCATCCTGCTGCCCGAGGCGCTGATGGGTGTCGCGACGGTGGCGCTCGTCTACCTGATCGTTCGGCGCCGGTTCGCGCCCGGTGCCGCCCTGATCGCCGGCCTCGCCACCGCCATCACCCCGGTCGCGGTGCTCATGTTCCGGTTCGACAACCCGGACGCCCTGCTCGTGCTGCTCGTCACGCTCGCGACGTACCTCACGCTTCGCGGCGTCGAGGACGGCCGGGCGCGGTGGATCCTCTGGGCCGGCGTGGCGATCGGCTTCGGCTTCCTCACGAAGCAGCTCCAGGCGTTCCTCGTCGTCCCGGTCCTCGGCGGCGTCTACCTGTTCGCCGCGCCGCGCCGCATGCGGGTGCGCCTCGCACACCTCGCCGGCGCGCTCGGCACCCTCGTGCTGTCCGCGGGCTGGTGGGTCGCGATCGTGGAGCTCGTACCGGCGAGCATGCGGCCCTTCATCGGCGGCTCGCAGACCAACGACTTCCTCGAGCTGACGTTCGGCTACAACGGGTTCGGCCGCCTCACCGGGCAGGAGACCGGATCCGTCACCGGGGGCGGTGCGGCGGCGGGTGGCGGCATGTGGGGCGCGACCGGCCCGCTGCGGCTCTTCGCCACCGACTTCGCGAGCCAGATCAGCTGGCTGCTCCCGGCGGCGATCGGGATGCTCGTGGTCGGCCTCGTCGTCACCCGGCGCCGCCCCCGCGTCGACGCGGGCCGAGCGACCGTGCTGCTGCTCGGGGGCACGCTCGTGGTCACGGGCCTCGCCTTCAGCTTCGGCGCCGGGATCATCCACCCCTACTACTCGGTCGCGCTCGCGCCCGCCATCGGCGGCCTCGTCGGCATCGGCGGCGCGCTGCTCTGGGAGCGGCGGGACGCGTTGTGGGCGCGGCTGACGGCCGCCGCCGTGGTGGTCGTCTCGACCGTGTGGGCGGTGCTGCTGCTGTCGGCCGCCCAGGGCTTCCTGCCGTGGTTGCCACCGGTCGTCGGTGCCGCGGGGCTGCTCGGCGCGGCCGCGCTGATCACGCTGCCCCGGCTGGCCGCTGCCGCCCCGATCGCGATCGCCGCATCGCTGGTCGCGGCGCTCGCCGGCCCGGCCGCGTTCGCAGTCGACACGACGCTCACGCCGCACGCCGGTTCCCTGCCGACCGCCGGCCCTGCGGTCTCCCTCGGCGGCAACGGGGGCTTCGGCGGGACCGGGGTCGGGCGCGGCTTCGGCGCCCGGAACGGGTTCGCCCCGCCGCAGGGCGGCTTCGGCGGACCGAACGGGATCGCCCCACCGCAAGGCGGCTTCGGTGGCCGTGGTGGCTTCGGCGGCACCGGGACCTGGGGAGGCCGCGGCCTCGCCGGCGGTCTGCTCGGCGGCCGCACGAACGTGAGCGCCGCGGTCACCGACGTGCTCAAGGCGGGCGCCTCGCGGTACACCTGGGCGGCCGCGGCGATCGGTTCGCAGAACGCGGCGTCGTACCAGCTCGCGACCGGCCTCGCCGTGATGCCGATCGGCGGCTTCA
>DASYJR010000193.1:0-12488 GCA_035996305.1 Amnibacterium sp.
GGTGGGTGCCGGAGGGCGCGGGCATCGACGCGCTGAAGGAGGCCGCCAAGGCCTGCCGCGGCTGCGAGCTCTGGGAGCCCGCGTCGCAGGTCGTCTTCTCCGCCGGGCCGCCGTCGGCGTCGATGGTGCTGGTCGGCGAGCAGCCCGGTGACCAGGAGGACCGGCGCGGGATGCCGTTCGTCGGTCCGGCGGGCACGCTGCTGATCCAGGCGGTCCGCGACGCGGGCATCGATCCCGCCACCGTCTACCGCACGAACGCGGTGAAGCACTTCCGCTTCGAGCTGCGCGGCGCACGGCGGCTGCACAAGACGCCGGAGGCCGTGCACATCACGGCGTGCCACCCGTGGCTGCATGCGGAGCTGCAGCAGCTCGCGCCCGGCGTCGTCGTCGCGCTCGGCGCGACCGCGGGCCGGGCCCTGTTCGGCCGCCCGGTGCGCATCGGTGCCGAGCGGGGCCATCTGCTCGACGGCGCCATCCCGGACTCGGACGCGAAGGCGCTGCTCACCGCGCATCCGTCCGCGGTGCTGCGGATGCGGGGCGACCCCGGCTACGACGCGGCCTACGCCGCGCTCGTCACCGACCTGAGGACCGCCGCCGCAGCGGCAGGCTGACCGGCTGCAGGGCGGCGGCCGGGTGCAGGTGCAGCGTCCGGGCGCAGGTGCAGCAGACGCGATTCCGCGTACGGACGGCCGCTGCACCTGCACGCGGGCTCGGTTGTGGCGTGTGCGAGCTCACGGGTCAGTCGTAGCGGGCCTCCGCCCACCACCGGCCCGCCTCGTAGCAGAGCAGCCACGCGGACCCGTCGTCGTCGACCACCTGGAGCCGGTGCACGCTGCGCGCCGCCACCGGATCCCACCAGCGCTCGTCCACCGGCCACGGACCCGCCCACGCCGTCACCGCTCGCCGGCGCCCCGAGTCCGGCGGCACGAAGCCCGCGGGCGGCCCGCTCGGCATGCCCCGCTCGTCGACCACGACCGTGGCGCCGGCCGGATCGAGCACCGCCACGTCGGGCCGGTCGCCGAGCACGCTCGACGGGCCGAACCCCGGCAGCCGCCCCGGCCACGGCCGGTCGGGGTCGCGCTGCGGCGCGCCCCGCTCGCCCCACGGTGCGAGCACCCGCCGGTCGGCGACGAGGCGGCCGCCGCCGACCGTCGCGGTGAGCACCGCCTCGTGCCCGAGCATGCTCTGCACCCGCGAGAGGGCGTGGTGGATCCGCTCGTCGGGGCCGCCGCCCCACAGCCCCTGCTCGTGGTTCGCGGCCTCGTCGATGCTCTCCGGCGCGAGCCGCACGACCGACACCGCCGCCTCGAGGGCCTCCACCCCGATGCCGGAGAGCTGCCAGCGCACCCGGTCGATCACGTCGAGCGTCGTGAAGGACCGCGGATGCAGCCACGTGCGCCGCCGCAGCCCGCCGTCCTCGGTGCCGATCTCCACGGTGAGGCCGGTGCAGACGAGCAGGTCGGCCGCGAGCGCGTCGAGGAACCGCTCCGCGGTGCGCTTCAGCGCGAAGGCGATCTGGTCGACCCGATCGAGCGGCGGCTCGAACTCGACCGTCGCCGTGCGGTCCTTCGGCGCGATCCGCGGCACCACCCGCCGCGGGTCCAGCCCGGCCGCGACCCGGTGCGCGGCCTCACCCGCGGGCCCGAACCGGTCGCGCACCTGGTCGGCGGGGAGGGCGGCGAAGTCGCCGAGCGTGCGGATCCCGAGCTTCGTGAGCACCGCGGCGAGCTCCGGCATCCCGGTGAGCGCGACCGGCAGCGGGGCGAGGAACGAGGCGCTCCCGCCGGGCGCCACGAGCCGCGCCCGGGTCGCCGGCGTGGTGGACCTGGCTGCTTGCTCCGCGGCGAACGGCCCGTCGGCGATCCCGACCCGCGCCTCCGGCACCCCGGCGCCCGCGAGCAGGCCGAGCACCGTCTCGGCCGCCTCGGGCTCGCCGCCGAAGAAGCGGGCCGGCCCCTGCGCCCGGATCACGACCACGCCGGGCCGCACCACCTGCACGGTCGGGATGCCCGACTCGAGGGCGGTGAGCACCGGCTCGAACCGCCTCGCGTCCGCCGCCGGGTTCGCGGGCAGCACCACGAGGGTCGCGCAGCGGGACTGCGCCTCGCGGATCCGAAGGCCCCGCCGCACCCCTGCCGCCCGCGCCGAGGCCGAGCACGCCGCCACCACGCCGGCCTCGATGACCGCGATCGGCTCGTCCGGGTCGACCCCCGCCTCCGCGGCACCCGCTCGGATCGGCCAGTCGGGGCACCAGGCGACGATCGCCCGCTCGGCGCTCACACGGCCTCCAGCCGGGCGGCGGCCTGCTCGATGCGCCACCGGTCGTCGCGGATCCGCACCGGATGCTCCGAGCGGATGTCGCGGGCGGTGACCGTGACCGTCACGTCGCGGCCGGCGAGGTAGCCCGATCCCGTGCCGATGCCCGTCCAGGCGGTCGTGCGCACCTCGAGCGTCGCCTCCGCCTGTGCCCACGGGCCGAGCACGAGCAGGGTCGAGCCCCGCTGCCGCAGCCGGGACGCGAGCCGCGCGGTGTCGCCGGCGGTCGCCCGCGCCGGCGGTCGCAGCAGCACGATCGGGAGCACGTCGGCGACCTGAGCCGCGACGGCGAGCCAGTGCTCCCCGGGCTGCGGCACGAGCACGAGCCGGTCGAGGTCGACGCCGAAGCCCGCCGCCGCCTCGATCCCGAAGTCGGGCACGCCGACCACCGCGCACCAGCCGCCCGCGGCGCTCGGGCCGGCCATCAGCAGCATCGCGAGCGTCAGCGAGTCGGGCACCGCGTAGGCGGCCCCGGCCTTCAGTGCGCCGCCCGGCAGCAGCGGCGCCAGCTCGGGTCGCGTGGGCAGGGTGCGGACGCCGAGACCGGTGGCCTGCATCGCCGAGATCCGGGCCTGCAGCTGCTCCACCGTACGGGCGCGCTCGTCGGGCGCGAGCTGCAGGGCGGAGGAGGGCACAGCACATCTTCGAACACGTGTTCGACGAGCGCAACACGCCCCGAGCCGTCCTCGGTGCTCGCTACGCTGCCCCCGTGACCGACGCCGACGGAACAGCGTCCCGGTGACCTTCGCGCAGACCGTCGCCTGGGGCGTCGGCGCACTGCTGCTCGTCGTCGCCGTGACCGGCCTCTCCCGGCGCGTGGGCTGGTCCGCGCCGCTCGTGCTCGTGGCGGTGGGCGTCGGCATCGCGTTCATCCCCGGCGTGCCCGAGGTGCGGCTCGAGCCCGACGTGGTGCTCGTCGGAGTGCTGCCCGCCGTGCTGTTCGCCGCGGCCCTCCAGACGTCGTTCCTCGAGGTGCGCGCCCGCGGCGACTCGATCCTCGCCCTGTCCGTCGGCCTCGTCGTCTTCTCGGCGTTCGCCGTCGGGCTCGTCACCTGGTGGATCGTGCCGCAGATGACCTTCGCCGCCGGCCTGGCGTTCGGGGCCATCCTCGCGCCGACCGATGCGGTGAGCGTCGGCGCGATCGCGGGCAGCGGCAAGCTGCCGCGGCGGCTCGCGGCCCTGCTCGAGGGCGAGGGGCTGCTCAACGACGCCACCGCGCTCGTCACCCTGAACACGGCGCTCCTCGCGATCGCGGCCCCCATCGGCATCGGGCAGATCGCGGGCGACGCCGTGCTCGCCGTGGTCGGGGGGCTGCTCTCCGGCGCGCTGGTCGCCGTCGTGATCACCGCCGTCCGCCGCCGCCTGAAAGCTCCCGTGCTCGACACGTCCCTCTCGCTCGCCGCCCCCTACATCGCCTACCTGCCGGCCCTCGCGGTCGGCGGCTCCGGGTTCCTCGCGGTCGTCGTGACCGGCATCTGGCTCGGCTACCGCGCGCCGATGTTCCAGTCGGCGGAGTCGCGGATCGCCGAGCGCATCAACTGGCGCACCCTCTCGTTCCTGCTCGAGAACGCCGTCTTCCTGCTCATCGGCCTGCAGCTGCCCGACATCGTCCGCCGCGCCTCGCAGAGCCACATCGGCCTGCTGCAGGGCGCGCTGATCATCGTCGGCATCTACCTCGCCATGGTGCTCGTCCGGTACCTGTGGGTGTTCGCCACGACGGTGCTGTACCGGTTCGGGCCCGAGCGGCTCCGGGAGCGGCGCTGGGGCTGGCGCACCGCGTTCGCGATCTCGTTCTCCGGCGTCCGCGGTGTGGTGACGCTCGCCGCGGTGTTCCTCCTGCCGCCCGCCACGCCGCAGGCCGGCTTCCTGCAGCTCGCCGCCTTCGTCGTCGTCGTGCTGTCGCTGCTGCAGGGCCTCGGCCTGTCGAGCCTCGTGCGCTGGATGCGCCTGCCGCTGCCGAGCCCTGAGCAGGACCGGATGCAGATCCGGATCCTGATGGGCGAGGCGCAGGTCGCAGCCCTCGAGCGCCTCGACCGGGAGATCACCGAGGACGACCCGAGCGAGGTCGTCACGAGCCTGCAGCAGGCCGCGCGGTTCCGGATGGGGATCGGCACGACCGACGAGCAGGGCGTCGCCGCCCAGCCCGACACGTACGCGCGGCTGCGGCTCGCGATGCTCGATGCCGAGCGCCGCGCCGTGCTCGACGCGCGACGCGAAGGCCGGTACGAGGAGAGCACGATCAGCGCGGTGCTCGGCGACTTCGACACGATCGAGGCGGCGATGAAGCGCTCCTACCGGCGCGACCTGCCGAAGCAGGCGCCGCTGCAGCTCACGCGGCTGCGCAGGAGGGGCTAGGCGTCGCGACGGCGGCTCAGGGCTCGTCGTCGAGGTCGATGTCCTTCCCGGCCAGCTCGTTGTCGGGAAGGATCGGCTCCGCCTCGGCGGGGGCCCCGCCGGTCGGGCCGTCGTTGCCGTCACCCGGCCCCGGCAGGACGGTCTCGCCGGCGACCGCGTCGTTCGTGACGGTGTTCATCGCCTCGGCCCGCAGCGCGAGCCGGTCGCCGCCCGCGAGGTCGTCGTCCTCGTCGTCGGGCAGCACCGCCTCGTCGTCGAGGTCGCCGTCCCCGGCCGGCACGCCGAGGATCGGGTCGGGGGCCCCCACGTCGGCGGCCTCGCCCGTGGCGTCCGGATCGATGTCGTCCGTGCGTGCGTCGGTCATGGCTCCGACGCTACGTCCGGACGCCTGAGCGCGAAGTCACAGTCAGGAGGTCGTGCTCGGTCACCGCGGCGATGGAGAGCACCCGGTAGCCCTCCGACTCGAAGAAGACCGTGATGCGGTCCTCCTCGACGCGCATCACTCGGCCCTCGCCCCACTCGCGGTGGGTGACGACGCCGTCGACCGGGAAGGGCTCCTCGCCGGGGCGGCCGCGCTCGTCGAGGTACGCCTGCGCCTGGCCGCTCGCGCAGGTGTCGCAGGCGCCGCACGGCCCCGTCTCGAGGTCCCCGAAGTAGCCGAGCAGGTACTGGCGCCGGCACTGGGTCGTCTCGGCGTAGGAGCGCATCATCGCGAGCCGCGACTCGTCGATCCGGCGCCGGGACTCGGCGCGCTCGAGCGCGGCGCCCACCGGATCCTCCACGTCCGGCAGCACGACGGCGCGGTCGTCCTCGAGCCGCACGACCCCCGCCTCCTCGAGCAGGTGCACGAGCGCCGTGCCGCGCCGGGCGGAGAGCCCGGCGTCCTTCGCCGCCGCCGCGATCGCCGGCGCCCCGCGGAGGGCGTCGAGCAGCCGCGCGAGGTCGGCCCGCTTCGGGACGGCGCTCGCGAAGAACCGGCGCAGCGCGAGGTCCTCCGAGCGGTAGTGCAGCACGGCGTCGGCGGGCTCCCCGTCGCGGCCCGCGCGGCCGATCTCCTGGTAGTACTCGTCGACGCTCTCCGGGGGCGCCGCGTGGAGCACGAAGCGCACCTCCGCCTTGTCGATCCCCATGCCGAACGCGCTCGTCGCGACGACGACGTCGGCCTCGCCCCGGTGGAACGCCGCGGACACCTCCCGGCGCCGCCCGGCGGGCAGGCCGCCGTGGTAGGCGGCGGCGCGGACGCCCCGCTCCGCGAGCGCGGCCGCGTACTCCTCGGTCGCCCTCCGGGTCGCGACGTACAGCAGGCCGGGCTTCGGCAGCCGTTCGGCGTCGTCGAGCACCGCGGCCGCCTTGCCGTCCTCCTCGGCGTGCCGGACGACGGCGAGCGCGATGTTCGGCCGGTCGTAGCCGTGGGTGAGGATCACGACGTCCCGCATCCGCAGGCGATCGACGATCTCCTCACGCACCGGCCGCGACCCGGTCGCCGTGAGGGCGAGGATCGGCGGCCGCGGGCCGGATCCGCCCGCCAGGCGCTCCGCGACGGCGCCGAGCCGCAGGTAGTCGGGCCGGAAGTCGTGGCCCCACGACGAGACGCAGTGGGCCTCGTCGACGGCGAGCAGGGCGACATCGGCTCCGGCGAGCCGTTCGACCACCTGCTCGCCGGCGAGCTGCTCGGGCGCGAGGAACAGGTAGCCGAGGGACCCGTCGGCGAGCCGCTGCCACGCCTCCTCGGTGCGGGCCGCGGGCTGCGCGGAGTTCACGAGGGCGGCCGGCCGCGCGCCCGGCGTCTCCGCCAGGTGCGCGAGCTGGTCGGCCTGCAGCGCGATGAGCGGCGAGACGATCACCGTCGTGCCGGGCAGCAGGGCGCCGGCGATCCGGTACGCGGCGGACTTGCCGTAGCCGGTGGGCATCACCCCGAGCACGTCCCGGCCCTCGAGCACGGCGGCGACCGCCCGCTCGAGCCCGGGACGGAGCGGATCCCATCCGAAGACCTCGCGGGCGACCCGGCGGATGCGCTCCCCGCGGCGCCCCGCGCCCTCGCCGCTCGTCTCCTCGATCGCGATCTCGGTGTCGGTCACCCGCCCATCCCATCGCGCCGCGGCTGAGTGCTCGCCGCAGCCTCCGCGTCGCGGTTCCTGCCGCATCCGAGCACGCGAGGCGGCACCGATCGCGACGAACGGCGGGGGCGCGGCCAGGCCCGCGGATGCCTATCGTTCCCGCATGCGACCGCATCTCCCGCGGCTGCCGTTCACGCAGGAGTCGTGGCGGCGCCGCACCGAATGGCCCATCACGATCGCGGCCCTCGTCTTCCTCGTCGTCTATGCCTGGAGCGTGCTCGCCGACCTGCGCGGGGACCTCTGGGAGGCGGCGGAGTGGGTGATGTGGGCCGTCTGGCTCGTGTTCGTCGCGGACTACCTGGTGCTCCTGTCGCTCGCCGAGCGCCGTCTGCACTGGTTCGTGACGCACCTGCCGCAGTTCCTCGTCGTCGTCCTGCCGATGCTGCGGCCGCTGCGGCTGCTGCGGCTGCTCACCCTCTTCACCCTCCTCCGGCGGGCGACCGGCGCCTGGTTCCGCGGGCGCGTGACCGTCTACGTGGTCGGCTCCGCCGCCCTGCTCGTGCTGCTGGCCTCCCTCGCGGAGCTCGAGGCGGAGCGGCACGCCCCGCACGCCGAGATCCGCACGTTCGCGGATGCGCTCTGGTGGTCGTTCGAGACGATCACGACCGTGGGCTACGGCGACCGCACGCCGGTGACGGGGGAGGGGCGGCTCATCGCGGTCGGCCTGATGATCGCCGGCATCGCCCTGCTCGGGGTCATCACGGCGACCATCGCGTCCTGGCTCGTGCAGCGGGTGGCGGAGGAGGACCGGGCGTCGGAGGCTGCGACCGCCGCCCACGTGGAGGCACTCGCCGCCGAGATCCGGGCCCTCCGCGCCGAGGTGGCGGCCCTCCGGACGACGTCGGAGCCGGGCGGCCCCGGGTGACCGATCAGCTCACGTGCACCATCGGGCGGCGGCGCACGTCGGGCTCCGTCTCGCGCAGCACCTCCCGCGTCACGGGAGCGACCTCGCCCTCGCCGGAGACGAGGAACCGCACCATGTTCGACACCGGGTTGCCCTCGGTCCACTCGAAGTAGATGTGCGGCACGACGCCGGTGATGTTCCGGATCTGCAGCAGCACCGCGGCGAGCGTGTTCGGCACGTTGCCGCTCGCGACCTCGAGCACGCGGTAGCCGTGGCGGACGACGCCGTGCACCTCGAGGTCCTCCTCGAAGTCGGAGGAGTCCGCCTTCCGCACCTCGAGGAAGATGATGGACGCGCGGCCGGGGATGTTGCTGTCCCGCCGCTCGTCGCGCGCCTTCGACCGGTACTCCTCCTCGTCGCGGGCGCCGGGCTCGTTCGCCACGAGGTGCACCGAGCCGTAGTCCTCGGCCTCGCGGAGGAACTCGAGCGCCGCCTCGTCGAACGTGACGCTCGTCGCCCGCAGCTCGAACGAGCGGCGGATCCGGGAGGCGATCGACACGATCACGATCCCGAGGATGAACAGGAGCGAGATCCGGAGGCCGTCCGGCCGCTGCACGATGTTCACGACGAGCGTGTACGCGAGGATCAGCGCGACGAGGCCGAAGCCCACCGTCCGCTTCCACTGCTGCTTGCGCCGCGCGGACAGCGTCACGGCGACCGCCGCCGAGGTGATCAGCATGAGCACGCCCGTGGCGTACGCGCCGCCCTGCCCGTCGACCGACGCCTTGAACACGAGGGTCACGAGGATGGCGATGAGGGTGAAGACGATCACGAGCGGCCGCACGGCCCGTGCCCACGCCGGCGCCATGCCGTAGCGGGGCAGGTAGCGCGGCACGATGTTCAGCAGGCCCGCCATGGCGGACGCGCCCGCGAACCAGAGGATCGCGATCGTCGAGAGGTCGTAGGCGGTGCCGAAGACGGGCCCGAGGTGCTCGTGGGCGAGGTAGGCGAGGGCGCGGCCGTTCGCCGCGCCGCCCGGCCGGAACTCCTTCGCCGGGATGAGCAGGGTCGTGATGATGCTCGACGTGATGAGGAACACGCTCATCGTGATCGCGGCGGTCGTGAGCAGCCGCTTCGCGCCGCGGATCCGCGCCTCCGGCCGCTGCCCGGGCCGGTCCGCGTCGCCGCGGATCTGCGGGATGACCGTCACGCCCGTCTCGAAGCCGGACAGGCCGAGGGCGAGCTGCGGGAACACGAGGAGCGCGACCCCGACGACCCCGAACGGGCTCCCGCCGCCCTGGGCGAGCATCGCCCGGACCCAGTCGCCGACCACCACCGGATGCGCGGCGACGAGCAGGAACCCGTCGACCACGACGACGGCGTTCAGCGCGAGGTAGACCGCGACCAGCACCACGGCGATGCCGATCGCCTCCTGGAAGCCCCGGAGGAACACCGCGCCGAGCAGCACGATGAGCAGCAGGGTCACCCAGAGGTGGGCGCCGGCGAACGACCTCGGCACGAGCGGGTTGTTCACCGCGTGGTCGGCGGCGTCGGCCGCGGACAGCGTGATGGTGATGATGAACGCGGTGCCGGCGAACCCGAGCAGGACGAGGACGAAGAGCTTGCCGCCCCACCAGGGCAGCAGCTTCTCGAGCATCGCGATCGAGCCCTCGCCGCGGTAGCTCTCGCTCGCCACCCGCCGGTAGACCGGCAGCGCGCCGAACAGGGTGAGCGCGACGAGCACGAGCGTGGCGACGGGGGAGACGAAGCCGGCGGCGAGGAACGCGATCGCGGGCTGGTAGCCGAGGGAGGAGAAGTAGTCGACGCCGGTGAGGCACATGACGCGCAGCCAGAACGACGTGTGCTGGGCGTGGGCGTGGGGTCCCTGGTGCGAGCCGGCCGTCTCCGAGAGTCCCTCGAGCGCCCAGCGCGACAGCCGGCCGTGGTGGCGCGGCTCGCGGACGCAGACGTCGGGGACGGCGTGCGCGTCCGGCCGGTCGTCCGGCTGAGGAGCGGAACCCGCGTCCTTCGTGTCCGACATCCCACCGTCCGTAGTCCGAGCGGCGGCGGCCGCACGCAGCCGTCAGTGTAGGTCAGGCTGCCGGGCGGGCGGTCCCCCCGAGGTGCAGGGAGAAGAACGCGTCGATCCGGGCCCAGGCGTCGGCTGCGGCCTCCGGATCGGGCCCGACGTGGAGCACCTGCTCCAGCAGCAGTCCCAGCACCGGGTTCGTCCGGTGCGGCTCGTCGTTCAGGAACGAGTGCCCCGCCGTCGGGTACTCCTTCACGTCGTGGGGCACGCCGTGCCGGTCGAGCGCGGCGTCGAGCCTCGCGGCGGCGCCACGGAGGCTCCTGTCCCGCCCCCCGTAGCTGCCGACGACGGGGCAGGCGCCGACGAGGCGCGGATCGAGCGGCTTCGGGAGCCGCCCGTAGTTCGCGCTCGCGGCGGAGAACCCCTTGTCCTGCACCGCCATCAGGGCGAAGCCGCCGCCCATGCAGAACCCGAGCACGCCGACCCTGCCCGTGCAGTCGTCGCGCCCGGCGAGGGTGCGGCGGGCCGACTCGACGTCGTCGAAGGTGCGGCCGGCGCCGCGGGCGATGTCGCCGAAGGTGCGGCGGAGGCACTTCCGCGGGCCGCCGTCGACGAACAGGTCGGGCATCAGGGTGAGGAACCCGGCGCCGGCGCTGCGCTCGACCTGCCGCCGCATGACGGCGGTGACGCCGAACGCCTCGTGCACCATCACGACGCCCGGCCAGGGGCCGTCGCCGTCCGGCACGCCGAGCGCGCCGGTGAGGCCGGGGCTGCCGCCGTCGATCGTGGGCAGCGGCAGGTCGGTCAGCGTCGGCACGTGCTCATCCTGCCCGTCGCCGCCGGCGCCTCGCCACGCCGCGGGGTCGGCGACCGGGGGGATACTGGCGCCCGTGACCGGTGCCCCGTCCCTCGACACGACCACGGGTGCGGCGGCGAAGAACCGGCTGCTCTGGGCCGCGATCCTGGCCTCGTTCGTGTCGTTCCTCGACGGCTCGATCGTGAACATCGCGCTGCCCGCCGTCGCGCGCGACATCGGCGGCGGCATCGTGCTGCAGCAGTGGGTCGTCGACGGCTACCTGCTGACCCTGTCCGCCTTCATCCTCACGGCCGGCTCGGTCTCCGACGCGTTCGGCCGGCTGAAGGTGCTGCGCATCGCGATCGTCGCGTTCGCCGCGACCTCGCTGCTCTGCGCGATCGCGCCGACCGCCGGTGTCCTCGTCGTCGCGCGGCTGCTGCAGGGCGTCGCGGCGGCGTTGCTCGTGCCGGGCTCGCTGTCCCTCATCATCGCGACGTTCGAGGGGCCGGAGCAGAGCCGCGCGATCGGCCGGTGGACGTCGTGGACCAGCGTCTCGTTCCTCGCCGGGCCGATCATCGGCGGCCTGCTCGTCGACACGATCGGCTGGCGCAGCGTGTTCGTGCTGTCGGTGCTGCCCGCGGCCGCCTCCATGCTGCTGCTCGGGCGCACCCGCGACGCCGCGATGCCCGGGCCACGGGCGCGGATCGACGTCCCGTCGGCCGCGCTCGCCGCGGTGGGCCTCGGCGCGCTCGTGACCGGCCTGATCGAGGTCGGCGCCCGCAGCCGGGGCGGCGGCACGGCCACGCTGCCCATGCCCCTCGCGATCGGGCTGCTCGTCGCCGGCGCGGTGCTGCTCGTCGCGTTCGTGCTCTGGGACCGCCGGGCTGCGCATCCGCTCGTGCCCGGCGCGCTGTTCCGGGCCCGCAACTTCCGCTGGGGCAACCTCACGACCCTCTTCGTCTACGCCGGGCTCAACATCGCCGGGCTCGTGCCGACGCTGTTCCTGCAGCAGGTGGTCAAGCTGCCCGCCACCCTCGCCGCGCTCGTCGGCCTGCCGTCGACGGTGCTGATGATCCTGCTGTCCGGCCGGTTCGGGGCCCTCTCCGGGCGCCTCGGTCCGCGGCTGTTCATGACCGCCGGTCCCATCACGGCCGCGGTCGGCGCGGGGCTGATGACGTTCGTGCGCGACCCGGCGACCGCGCTCTGGCTGATCGTGCCCGGCGTCGTGATCTCGGGCCTCGGGATCGCGACGACCGTCGCACCGCTCACCTCCGCGGTGCTCGGCGCGGTGCCGCCGGAGCAGAGCGGCATCGGCTCGGCGGTGAACAACGCGGTCGCCCGCGTCGCGGGGCTCGTCGCGACGGCGTGCGTCGGCTGGATCGTCGGCGGCGCGGTCACGACCTCCGGCTTCGACCGCGCGGCGCTCGTCACCGCTCTGCTGCTGCTGGTCGGCGGCCTCGTCTCCTTCGCCGGGATCCGCAACGGGGCCGGGCGCGACGGCTAGCTCGTGGCGGACCGCAGCCGCTCCATGGCGTGCTCCGCCTTCCGCCGCAGCCGGTCCGCCCGCCGGGCGCCCCGCGCCGCGAGGACGCCGTAGACGAACGCGTTCTCACCGTTCGCGGCGGCGCGGGCCGCGACGAACGGCAGGTCCGCGAGGACGAGCTCGAGGTCCCGGTGGGCTCCGATCGCGTCGTGGACCGCGGACGCGCGTCGCGCCGCCCGCCGCAGCGCCGAGCGGGAGCGCAGCGCCCCCTCGGCGTCGAGCTCCTCGATCACGTACCGGGCCCGCTTCGCGGCCTTCCGCGCATCGTGCAGGGCCCCGATCGACCGGCCCGCGTGCCGTGCCCGGCGCACGGCGCGGCGCACGGTGCTCCGGGCGAGGTCCGCCAGCACCGGCACGGGAGCGTCGGCCCGCGGGCCGGCCGGCGGCGCGGCGGCGAACGCGTCGAGCTCGGCGAAGACCCCGAGGTCCGCCGCCGAGCCGAGCGCACCGACCGCCCGCACGCGAGCCGTCTCCGCCTCCGCGATCCG
>DASYJR010000194.1:0-11117 GCA_035996305.1 Amnibacterium sp.
ACCTGTTCAAGACCGCGGGCGCCGACCGCATCATGTCGATCGACCTGCACGCCGCGCAGATCCAGGGCTTCTTCGACGGCCCCCTCGACCACCTCTTCGCGATGCCGGTGCTCACCGACTACATCGAGCGCACGGTCGACAAGACGAACATGGTCATCGTCTCGCCCGACATGGGCCGGGTGCGCGTCGCCGACGTCTGGAGCGACCGGCTCGACGTGCCGCTCGCCATCATCCACAAGCGACGCGACCCCGCGGTGCCGAACCAGGTCTCCGTGCACGAGATCGTCGGCGCGGTCGCGGGCAAGATGTGCCTGCTCGTCGACGACATGATCGACACCGGCGGCACGATCCTGAAGGGCGCCGAGGCGCTGAAGGCCGCCGGAGCGACGGGCGTGATCGTCGCGGCGACCCACGCGATCTTCTCCGCCCCCGCGGTCGAGCGGCTCGCCTCGGGCGTGATCGACCGCGTCATCGTCACCGACACCCTCCCGCTCCCCCCGGAGAAACGCTTCGACAAGCTCGAGGTGCTGCCGATCGCGCCCCTGCTCGCCCGCGCGATCCACGAGGTGTTCGAGGACGGGTCCGTCACCTCGATGTTCAACGGCGCCGCCTAGCCCCTCCGCCCGTCGGAACGACGGGGATCCGCCGGAACCACGGCGATCTGTCTCGGTTCGGGCCGTCATCCGGCAGGATCGCCGTCGTCCCGCGCCGTCATGGTGCGGCCGACCGACCCTGGAGGACCCGTGTCCAGTCCCACTCCCACTCCCGCTCCCGCTCCCGGCTGGTACCCCGACCCCGCCGGCTCGCACCGCCGCCGCTGGTGGGACGGGCGCGGCTGGACGGATCACCTCGCCGACGGATCCTGGGACGGCAGCATCGAGCAGCCGCCCCTCGCGGCCGAGGCGCGGGTGAACACGCCGTTCATCTGGATCATCGCCCTGCTGCCGCTGCTCTCGGCGATCGCGTTCCTCACCTGGGACGAGGAGGGGTACCTCCGGCGCGCGATCGAGGACCCGCAGCACGCGGCGGTGAGCCAGTTCACCGATCCCGGCTACCTGCTCACCTGGGGGGTGGGCTTCCTGATCTACCCGGCGATCGTGGTGCTCGCGTACTTCGACTGGCGCGCGCTCACACGGATGGGCGTCGTCAAGCCGTTCCACTGGGCCTGGTCGTTCCTGACGATCGTCTACATCATCGGCCGGCCCGTCGTGCTCCGGCGCCGGGTCCACCAGGGGCTCGCCCCGCTCTGGACGTTCCTGATCGTCTACGTGCTCACGATCGTGCTCGTGATCGTGAAGTTCGTCCTGGTGTTCGCGGCGCTCGGCCCGACGCTGTCGCAGCTCAGCACCTACTGACCGGGCGCCCGTCGGGCCGGCGGGCTACCGTGCCGTCATGCCGGCGGATGCGGAGGACGCGCTCCGGGGGGAGGTCGCCCGGCTCCTCGGCGTGCCCGTGCGCGCCCGCGTCGACGGTGTGGCGGGACTGCCGTCCCCCCTCCCGGTCGGCGCGCTCGTGACGGCCGCCGTCGCGGGTTTCGCGGACGCGGTCGCCGACCTGGTCGGGGATCCGGGCGCGGTCGTGCATCGGGACCGGAGCGCGCAGTGGTTCCGCTCCGCGCTCCGGCCCGACGGGTGGGCGCCCCCGCCCCCGTGGGACCCCGTCGCGGGCGACTACCCCGGCGCCGACGGCTGGATCCGGCTGCACACGAACGCACCCCACCACCGCGCGGCCGCGCTCCGCGTGCTAGGCGTGCCCGCCGAGCGCGACGCCGTCGCGGCGGCCGTCCGCGCGCGGCCCGTCGCGGAGCTCGAGGCCGACGTCGTGGCCGCCGGCGGCTGTGCGGCCCGGATGCGCACGACGGCCGACTGGACCGGCTCGGTCGAGGGCCGCGCGGTCGCCGCCGAACCCCTGATCGACGTGCGCCCCGGCGACGAGGGCCCGATGCGCCGGGAGCCGCCGGATCCGAGCCGTCCGCTCGCCGGCGTCCGGGTGCTCGACCTCACGCGGGTGCTCGCGGGACCGGTCGCGACGCGCGCGCTCGCCGGTGTCGGCGCCACCGTGCTGCGCATCGACCCGCCGGACTGGGACGAACCCGGCGTGGTGCCCGACGTCACGCTCGGCAAGCGGGTCGCGCGCCTCGGCGGCCGCACGCCCGCCGGCCGGGCTCGGCTCCATGCGCTGCTCGCCGGCGCCGACGTGCTCGTGCACGGCTACCGGCAGGGCGCGCTCGACCACCTCGGCCTCGGCGAGGACGAACGGCGGCGCATCCGGCCCGGCCTCGTCGACGTCGCACTCGACGCCTACGGCTGGACGGGCCCCTGGTCGCATCGGCGGGGATTCGACAGCCTCGTGCAGATGTCGACCGGCATCGCGGAGGCCGGGATGCGCGAGGCGGGCGCCGCGAAGCCCGTGCCGCTGCCCGTGCAGGCGCTCGACCACGCCACCGGCTGGCTGATGGCGGCCGCGGCGGTCGCACTGCTCCGCGAGGCGGGCCGCACCGGCCGGGGCGGATCCGCGCGGCTGTCCCTCGCGCGCACGGCGGCCGCCCTGCTCGGCGTCCCCGGCCCCGACGTCGGCTCGGCACCCCCGGCTCCCGAGGGCCACGGCACGCCGATCGCGACGCCCTGGGGACCCGCCACCGTCGCGCCCCCGCCGTTCGAGGTCGACGGCGTCGGATTCCGCTTCGACGCGGGTCCGGCTCCGCTCGGCTCCGACGAGCCGGCATGGCCCTGACCGGCCCGGCCACCACGGCGCTCGCAGCGATCGAGGCGGCGATCGCGCAGGGCTGGGCGGACCCGGCCCTGGTGCCGGCGCCGCAGCTGCGCGCCGTCGCGCTCGTCGAGGGCCGCAGCGACCGCGCAGCGCTCTCCGCGGCGGCCCGGCTGCTCGGCCGCGACCTCGAGACCGAGCGGGTCGCGGTGGTCGCGATGGGCGGCGTCACCAACCTCGTCCGCTGCGTGCGGGCCGCCGCGGCCGTCGCCCCGGGGGTCCCGCTCGTCGCCCTCTGCGACGCCGCCGAGGACCGCTGGCTCCGCGCGGCGCTGCCGCGCCTTCCGGTCCCGGTCGTCCTCGAGCGCTGCGACCGCGACCTCGAGGACGAGCTCCTCCGCGCCCTCGGGACGCCGAGAGCGCTCGACGTGCTCGCCGCGCAGGGTGAGCTCACCGCGTTCCGCGTCCTCCAGGGGCAGCCGGCGCAGCGCGCACGGGCCGTCGAGGCGCAGCTGCATCGCTTCCTCGGGGTCGCGAGCGGCCGCAAGGAGCGGCTCGCCGCGCCGCTCACCGCCGCGCTCGCACCCGACGAGCTGCCGGCGCCGTTCGTCGCCGTGCTCGCCGCGACGGCCTGACTCAGCCCCGGCGGGCGCGGGCGTAGGCCGCCTCGCGCAGGCGGCGGCCCCAGCCGTAGGTGCCGGCGCCGGGCGGCGGATGCCGGACCGCGTCGAAGCGGGGCGCGTCTCCGTCGATCCGGCCCTCCAAGGCGGTGAGCTCCAGGTCCGCGAAGCGGTGCCAGCGGCCCGCCGGGGACGCGAAGAGCAGCTCGAGCCGCCACGGCTCGCGGAGGAGCCGGTCGTGCAGGTCCGCCATCCGTGCGGGCAGCTCGGGCGGGGTGCGGGAGCGGGCGGCGACCTGGACCGGCCCGTGCGTGCCGCGGTAGGGCATCAGGATCGAGAACCACGCGCCGCCCGGCGTGCGCCGCGGCACGAGCACGAAGCGGCCCGGCATCCGGAAGCCGGTGGTGGACAGCAGCAGATCGACCGGCCCGTCGCGCGTGGTTCCGCGGACGGCGAGCCCGAGCACGTCGGGCAGCACCGCGGGCAGCGCAGCGCCCCGGGAGAACCGCGCCGTGACGGCCGGCGGTGTCCCCGAGCCGCGTGCGTCGATCCAGGCGATCCCCGACGTGACCGTGGACGGAGGCCGCCAGGAGATCCGGCCGGACAGCAGCACCCCGGTCGTGTGGATGGGGCGCGGCCCGCGGATCCGCAGCAGCGCCCCCATCAGCGCGGCCAGGGCCCGGCCGGCGATCCGCGTCGGAGAACCCGCCATGCGGGGCACGCTAACGCGCGGGCGGCGGTGGTTCCTGGCCGGCGGGTGGACGGGCGCCCGTTCGCGTCCTCCACCCACGGCATCCGCTCGGCCGCCACTCAGTAGATTCGCCCAGGGGGCCGACGAATCACGACGAGGAGCGTTTCGATGCAGTTCCGCTATCTGGGCAGGTCCGGCTTCAAGGTGTCGGAGATCACGTACGGCAACTGGCTCACGCACGCGAGCCAGGTCGAGAACGACCAGGCCGTCGCCTGCGTGAAGGCCTCGCTCGACGCCGGCATCACCACGTTCGACACCGCCGACGTGTACGCGAACACCGGTGCCGAGACCGTGCTCGGCGAGGCGCTGAAGGGTGAGCGCCGCCAGTCCGTCGAGATCTTCACCAAGGTCTTCGGACCGACCGGGCCGAAGGGCCACAACGACGTCGGGCTCTCCCGCAAGCACATCATGGAGTCGATCGACGGCTCGCTCACCCGGCTGCAGACCGACTACGTCGACCTCTACCAGGCGCACCGGTTCGACTACTTCACGCCGCTCGAGGAGACGATGCAGGCGTTCGCCGACCTCGTCCGCATGGGCAAGGTCCTGTACGTGGGCGTCAGCGAGTGGACGGCCGACCAGCTGCGCGAGGGCGCCAGGCTCGCGAAGGAGCTCGGCTTCCAGCTCATCTCGAACCAGCCGCAGTACAACGCGATCTGGCGCGTCATCGAGGCCGAGGTCGTGCCGACCTCGAAGGAGCTCGGCGTCTCGCAGATCGTCTGGTCGCCGATCGCTCAGGGCGTGCTCACCGGGAAGTACAAGCCGGGCCAGGACGCGCCGCGGGGCAGTCGTGCCACCGACACCAAGGGCGGTTCGAACATGATCTCGCGCTGGATGCGCGACGACGTGCTGACCCGGGTGCAGGACCTGCAGCCGATCGCGCAGGAGCTCGACCTGTCGCTCGCGCAGCTCGCCGTCGCATGGGTGCTGCAGAACGACAACGTCGCCTCGGCGATCATCGGGGCCTCGCGTCCCGAGCAGGTGCACGAGAACGTGAAGGCATCGGGCGTGAACATCCCGCTTCCGCTGATGGAGCGGATCGACGAGGTGCTCGGTGACGTGATCGAGCGCGACCCGAAGCGCACGCAGGACAGCTCGCCGAAGCAGCGCGAGGCCTGAGGGGGCCCGTCCGCCGTGTTCAGGAGATCGCGGCGGACACGCCGGGTTGAGCGCTGGAATCTCCTGCGGAGGGCCGGCCGGTCCTGAAAAACGGCGGAGAACGGTTCGGCCCTACACTCGCGGCTCGTGCCGAACATCTTCGACGTCGCCGCGGCGGCCGGGGTGTCGCACCAGACGGTCTCGCGGTTCCTCAAGGGCGACCCGGCCGTCCGCCCGGCCACCAGGGACCGGATCGAGGAGGCCGTGGCGCGCCTCGGCTACCGCCCGAACGCCGCCGCGCGGGCCCTCGCGAGCCGGCGCACGCGCACGATCGGGTTGATCACCGTGGGCCTGCCCCTGTACGGCCCGTCCAGCACGACCCACGGCTTCAACCATGCGGCGAGGGCAGCGGGCTGGGACGTCTCCATCGCCGCCCTGGAGCAGACCGGATCGGACGAGGTCCGCCACGCGGTCGACGGGCTGCTCGGCCAGGACGTCCAGGCGCTCGTCGTGGTGGCGCCCACGCCGGAGGTGGCGGAGGCGCTCGCCCGCCTGGGGCCGCCGCTGCCGCTGGTGACGACGGTGCCGAGCGGCATCCCCGGCGCGGTCGTCGCGGGCATCGACCATGCCGCCGCCGCAGCGCTCGCCGTCGGCCACCTGGCGGAGCTCGGTCACCGCGAGATCGTGCACGTCGCCGGGCCCGAGGACTGGATCGAGGCGCGGGAGCGCGAGCGCGGCTGGCGCGAGGAGTGCATCCGGCGCGGGCTGCCGGTGCCGGCGGTGCTGCGCGGCGACTGGACCGCCGAGGGCGGCGCCGCGATCGGCCGCCGCCTCGCCGCTGCGGGCGCGCCGGGCGCGATCTTCTCCGCCAACGACCAGACCGCGCTCGGCCTGCTGTCCGCGTTCGCCGAGGCCGGGGTGCGCGTGCCGCACGACGTGAGCCTCGTCGGATTCGACGACATCCCCGAGGCCGCCTACTTCGTGCCGCCGCTCACCACCGTGCGGCAGGACTTCGGGGCGCTGGGGGAGCGGCTCATGCACCGACTGGCGGCGCTGCTCGGCGCCGACGCGGAGCCGGACGACGACGCGGCCCTGCCCGCGGCCCTCGTCGTCCGGGCGTCGACCCGCCCCGCCTGACCCGCCCCCCTGCGTGAACGACGGAGAACGCGCCGCCGCCGACGGCGTCGTGGGGATCCGGAGGCCTCCGGCGCAGAATGGCCGTCGATCGCGCAGGCGCTCCTGCGGAGCGCACGCACGCCGCGTGCGGACTCGCGCTCGCAGCGCGGTTCAGGCATAGTGTGAGCGCTCACTTTCGTCGACGGGGATGACATGGCGGATTCGAACCCTTCCGAGCCGGTCGTGATCGGTGTGGACTACGGCACGCTCTCCGGACGCGCGGTCGTGGTGCGGGTGCGGGACGGCGCCGAGCTCGGCTCGGCCGTGCACGAGTACCCGCACGCCGTGCTGGACCGCGCGCTGCCCGGCGGCACACCGCTGCCGCCCGACTGGGCGCTGCAGGTGCCCGCCGACTACGTCGAGGTGCTGCAGCGCGCCGTGCCCGCCGCCGTCGAGGCCGCCGGCGTCGATCCCACCGATGTGATCGGCGTCGGCATCGACTTCACCGCCTGCACGATGGTCCCGGTGCTCGCCGACGGCACGCCCCTGAACGAGCTGCCCGAGTACGCGGACCGGCCCCACGCCTACGTGAAGCTCTGGAAGCACCACGCCGCGCAGGGCCAGGCCGACCGCATCACGGGCCTCGCCGCCGAGCGGCGGGAGCCGTGGCTCGGCCGCTACGGCGGCATGATCTCGTCCGAGTGGCAGTTCGCGAAGGGCCTCCAGTTGCTCGAGGAGGACCGCGACCTCTACGACCGGATGGACCGCTTCGTCGAGGCCGCCGACTGGATCGTCGAGCGGCTCGGGGGCGCCGCCGTGCGCAACGCCTGCACTGCCGGCTACAAGGGCATCCGCCAGGACGGCGCGTACCCGAGCCGGGACTTCCTCGCGGCGCTGAACCCCGACTTCGCCGACTTCGCCGACACGAAGCTCGCCGGCCCGATCGCCGACCTCGGCACGGCGGCGGGGCGGCTCACCCCCGAGGCCGCCGCCTGGACGGGCCTGCCCGAGGGCATCGCGGTCGCCGTCGGCAACGTCGACGCCCACGTCACCGTGCCGGCGGCCGACGCCGTCGCTCCCGGCACGATGGTCGCCGTCATGGGCACGTCGACCTGCCACGTGCTGAACGCCGACGGCTTCGCCGAGGTGCCCGGAATGTGCGGCGCGGTCGACGGCGGGATCACCGCCGGCCACTGGGGCTACGAGGCCGGCCAGTCCGGCGTCGGCGACATCTTCGGCTGGTTCGTCGAGCGGTTCGCGCCCGCCGAGCTCCGCGACCGCGCGACGGCCGAGGGCCGCAGCATCCACGACGTCCTGACCGAGCTCGCGGCCGCCGAGCCGGTCGGCGCATCCGGGCTGATCGCGCTCGACTGGGAGAGCGGCAACCGCTCCGTGCTCGTCGACCACGAGCTGTCCGGCGTGATCGTCGGCCTCACCCTCGCCACCAGGCCCGAGCAGGTGTACCGGGCGCTGATCGAGGCGACCGCGTTCGGCACCCGGAAGATCGTCGAGACGTTCGTCGCGAGCGGCGTGCCCGTGGACGAGTTCGTCGCCGCCGGCGGCCTCGTCAAGAACGCCTTCCTCATGCAGATCTACAGCGACGTGCTCCGGATGCCGATCTCGGTCATCGGCAGCGACCAGGGCCCGGCGCTCGGCTCCGCCATCCACGCGGCCGTCGCCGCTGGTGCCCATCCCGACGTCGCGACGGCGGCATCGGTCATGGGCCGGCGGATCCGCGACGCGTTCCGCCCCGACGAGGCCCGCGCGTCGGCCTACGACCGGCTGTACGCGGAGTACACCGCCCTGCACGACCACTTCGGCCGCGGCGGCAACGACGTCATGCACCGCCTCGCCGCCCTGAAGCGGGAGGCCTACGCGAGCCGCGGTGCCGTCGCCCCGGAGCAGGGGATCGAGGTGCCGGCGTGACCGGCGACCTCGAGATCGCGATCGGGCGGATCCGCGACGAGGTCGCGACCCTGCACGCCGAGCTCGTGCGGTACGGCCTCGTCGTGTGGACGGGCGGCAACGTCTCGGGCCGCGTGCCGGGCGCCGACCTCTTCGTCATCAAGCCGAGCGGCGTGCCCTACGACGCCCTCGCGGCGGACGACATGATCCTCTGCGACCTCGACGGCCGCGTGATCGCCGAGACGCCCGGCAGCCACCGCAGCCCGTCGTCGGACACCGCCGCGCACGCGTACGTCTACCGGCACATGCCCCACGTCGGGGGCGTGGTGCACACGCACTCCACCTATGCGACGGCATGGGCCGCCCGCGCCGAGCCGATCCCCTGCGTGCTCACCGCGATGGCGGACGAGTTCGGCGGCGAGATCCCGGTCGGCCCGTTCGCGATCATCGGCGACGACTCGATCGGCCGCGGCATCGTCGAGACCCTCGACGGGCACCGCAGCCGCGCGGTCCTCATGCGCAATCACGGCCCGTTCACGATCGGCTCCGACGCCCGCGACGCGGTGAAGGCCGCGGTCATGGTCGAGGACGTCGCCCGCACCGTCCACCTCGCCCGCCAGCTCGGGGATCCGCTCCCCATCGAGCCCGCGGCGATCGACGCCCTCTTCGACCGCTACCAGCACGTCTACGGCCAGCCCACCGACAAGGAGCACCCCTGATGCCCCGTCCCGCCTCCGTCCTCGCCGCCGGCGAGGTCTGGTTCCTCACCGGCAGCAAGCACCTCTACGGGCCCGAGACCCTCGCAGAGGTCGCCGACCAGTCGCGGGCGATCGCCCAGCAGCTCGGCACCGCGGTGCCGGCGCGGGTCGTGTGGAAGCCGGTGCTCACCGACTCGGACGCCATCCGCCGCACGATGCTCGAGGCGAACGCCGACGACGCGGTGCTCGGCGTGATCGCCTGGATGCACACCTTCAGCCCCTCGAAGATGTGGATCGCGGGCCTCGACGCCCTCGACAAGCCGCTGCTGCACCTGCACACCCAGGCGAACGTCGCGCTGCCGTGGGCGGACATCGACTTCGACTTCATGAACCTCAACCAGGCCGCACACGGCGACCGGGAGTTCGGCTACATGCTCGCCCGGCTCGACGTGCCGCGCACCGTCGTCGTCGGCCACGTGAGCGATCCGGTCGTGACGGATCGCATCGCGACGTGGCAGCGGGCCGCGGCGGGCCGCGCCGCCGCGAAGCGGATGAAGCTGGCCCGGTTCGGCGACAACATGCGCTTCGTCGGCGTCACCGAGGGCGACAAGACCGAGGCCGAGCACGTGCTCGGCGTGCAGGTGAACACGTGGAGCGTCAACGAGCTCGCGGAGGCCGTCGCCGCGGCGGACGAGTCGTCCGTCGACGCGCTCGTCGCCGAGTACGACGAGGCCTACGACGTGGTGCCCGCGCTCCGCGCCGACGGCGAGCGGCGCGAGTCGCTGCGCTACGGCGCCCGGATCGAGCTCGGCCTGCGCTCCTTCCTCGAGGACGGCGGCTTCGACGCCTTCACCACCACCTTCGAGGACCTCGGCGCCCTGCGCCAGCTGCCCGGCCTCGCCGTGCAGCGGCTCATGGCCGACGGCTACGGCTTCGGTGCGGAGGGCGACTGGAAGACCGCCGCGCTCGTGCGGATCGCGACCGTGATGGGGGAGGGGCTGCCCGGCGGCGCCTCGCTCATGGAGGACTACACGTACGACCTCACGCCGGGATCCGAGCTGATCCTCGGTGCGCACATGCTCGAGGTGAGCCCGTCGCTGACGACGCGGCGGCCGTCCCTCGAGGTGCATCCACTCGGCATCGGCGGCCGGGAGGACCCGGTCCGGCTCGTGTTCGACGCGGATCCGGGCCCCGCCGTCGTGCTCGCCCTCTCGGACCTGCGCGACCGCTTCCGGCTCGTCGCGAACGTGGTCGACGTCGTGGCCGCGCCGGAGCCGCTGCCGAAGCTGCCCGTCGGCCGCGCGGTCTGGCAGCCGCGCCCCGACTTCCGCACGTCGGCCGCGGCGTGGCTGACGGCGGGAGCCGCGCATCACACGGTGATGACGACGGCGGTCGGCATCGAGGCGTGGCGCGACCTCGCCGGCATGCTGCGCACCGAGCTGCTCGTCATCGACGAGGGAACGACACTCACCGGCTTCGAGCACGAGGTCCGCTGGAACGCCGCGTACCACCGGCTCGCCCGCGGCCTGTAGCGCTCGCCCTGCCCACGGCCCAGGACTGCCCGGGTGCCGTGTGCAGGTTCCGGTGCCGCGTGCAGGTTCGGATGGCCGGATCCGTCCTGCACACGGCACGAGGACCTGCACACGGCAGGCGGAACCCGCGTGCGGGCGTCAGCCCAGGCGCTGCCAGTCCGCGCCGAGCCCGCGGAGGTTCCAGCCCGTCCCGGCGGTCGCGCCGGCCGGCAGGCTCGCCTCGAGGCGGCACACGGTGACGCTGTGGGGCGGCAGCACGACCGACCCGTCCGCGCCGAGCTCGAGCTCCTGCGGGCGCACTGCGTCCGGCGCGGCGATGCCGTTGAACGAGTCGGGGGAGTCGGAGGTGAGCACGGTCGAGGTGATCCGCCCGGCCGGCAGAAGCCCGTCGATGCGGATCTCGCAGCGCGCGGACGCCCACGGGCTCTTGTTCACGAGTGCGACCGACACCGCACCGGTCGCCGAATCGACGGTCGCTACCGCGTCCACGACGGGCACCTCGGTGTCCGCGGCCCGCATCGACGCGCTCCACACCGCCGTGTCGAGCACCTGGTCCTGGAGGAGGTTCGCGTACATCGCGAGCACATGGAACGTCGTCCGCCGAACGACGCCGTCCGGATGCACGTGCAGGGGGCCCCGGGTGTTGACCGTCGGCGCGATGTTCGCCATGCGCACCGATGACGCGTGC
>DASYJR010000195.1:0-6884 GCA_035996305.1 Amnibacterium sp.
CGTCGCCCCCGGGAACGCCGGGATCGCCCGCGTGGCCCGCACCCTGCCGGTCGACCCGTCGGACGGCGCGGCCGTCGCCGGCCTGGCGCTCGACGAGGCCGTCGACCTCGTCGTCATCGGCCCGGAGGCCCCGCTGATCGCAGGCGTGGCCGACGCGGTGCGCGAGCGCGGCATCCCGGTGTTCGGTCCGGATCGCTCGGCCGCACGCCTCGAGGGCAGCAAGGCGTTCGCGAAGCGCATCATGGCGGAGGCGGGGGTGCCGACCGGCGCCGCGACGGACGTCCTGACCGCGGCGGACCTCGACGCGGCGCTCGACGCCGGCGGGGCGCCCTACGTGGTGAAGGCCGACGGGCTGGCCGCGGGCAAGGGCGTCCTGGTGACGGAGGACCGTGGCGCCGCACGTGCCCACGCGCTCGCGTGGCTCGAGCGCGGACCCGTGCTCGTCGAGCAGTTCCTCGCGGGGCGCGAGGTGTCCCTCTTCTTCGTCAGCGACGGCGAGCGCGCGGTCCCCCTCTCCCCCGCTCAGGACTACAAGCGGATCGGGAACGGGGACACGGGCGGGAACACGGGCGGCATGGGCGCCTTCTCACCCCTCCCGTGGCTGGACGCCGCATTCGGGAGCGAGGCGGCGTTCGTCGAGCACGTCCGCGCCGCGGTCGCCGAACCGGTGCTCCGCCGCCTGGCGGCCGAGGGCTCCCCGTTCGTCGGACTGCTCTACTGCGGCCTCGTCGTCGACGGGACGGACGTGCGGGTCATCGAGTTCAACGCGCGCTTCGGCGATCCGGAGACCCAGGTCGTGCTCCCCCGCTTGGCCACGCCCCTCTCCGAGCTGCTGACGGCGGCCGCCTCCGGCAGCCTCGGCTCGGCCGCGCCGCCGCGGTTCGCCGCCGGGGCCGCCGTCGGGGTCGTGCTCGCGAGCGAGGGCTACCCGGGGGTGCCCGTGCTCGGCCGCCCGATCGGCGGGATCGACGACGCGGACGCGCTGGACGGCGTGCAGGTCGTCCACGCCGCCACCGAGCGGGTCGGCGAGGCCCTGCGGGCCGCGGGAGGCCGGGTGCTGACCGTCGTCGGCACCGGCGGCTCCGTGGCCGAGGCGCGCGCTCGCGCCTACGCGGGCGTCGAGGCCATCCGCTTCCCCGGCTCCCTGTGGCGCACCGACATCGCGGAGCACGAATGACCGGCCTTCCCGGCTTCCGTCACCTGGCTCGCGGCAAGGTGCGGGATCTCTACGCCCCGGACGGCGAGGACGGCCTGCTGCTGCTCGTCGCGAGCGACCGCGTGAGCGCCTTCGACGTCGTGCTCGAGCCCGCCGTCCCGGGCAAGGGGGCGATGCTCACCGCGCTCACCCGCTGGTGGTTCGAGCGGCTGCCGGACGTCCCGAACCACCTCGCGACCGACGGCCCCGCCGCGCCGGAGGAGGTGCGGGAGCGCTCCATGCTCGTGCGACGACTGTCCATGCATCCGGTGGAATGCGTCGTCCGCGGCCTGGTGACGGGCAGCGGATTCGCGGAGTACCGCGAGACGGGCGCGATCAGCGGCGTCCGGCTGCCGGCCGGCCTCGCCGACGGCGACCGGCTGCCCGAGCCGATCTTCACGCCGGCGTTCAAGGCGGAGCAGGGCGAGCACGACGAGAACATCTCCTTCGACCGGGTCGTGGAGCTCGTCGGGGGCGAGGTCGCCGAGCTGCTGCGCGCCCGCTCGCTGGCCGTGTACCGGGAGGGCGCCGCGGTCGCGGCCCGGTCCGGTCTGCTGCTCGCCGACACCAAGTTCGAGTTCGGTGCCGAGTCCGGGGGCGACTCCGCCGTGCTCGCCGACGAGGTGCTCACCTCCGACTCGAGCCGGTACTGGGACGCCGCCGCCTACGCCGACGGCCGGCGGGGCGTGAGCTTCGACAAGCAGATCGTGCGCGACTGGCTGCGGGCGAACTGGGACGGTGGCGGGACGCCTCCGGTGCTGCCGGACGAGATCGTGCAGCGGACGGCTGCCCGGTACCGCGAACTCGTCGACCGACTGACGAGCGACTCGGCCGGAGGCGCGCCACCGGGTCGTTGACGTGTCATACTTCCGGCATGCTCGACCTGCTCGACGCGGGCACCGCGATGGGTGCCGTGGTCCTCGACGTCGCCGATCTCGACGCGATGACGCGCTACTACGCCGAGGGCATCGGCCTCGACGTGCTCGGCGTCACCACCGACACGGTGACGCTCGGCCGTGACGGGGTCGCGTCCGTGGTGCTCCACGCCGCGCCCGGGCTGCGCCACGCGGCCGCCGGCGGCGCCGGCCTCTTCCACACCGCCGTGCTCTTCGACTCACGCGCGGCCCTCGCGCGGGCGGTGCTGTCCGTCGCGAGCCGCTACCCGGGCTCGTTCACCGGATCCAGCGACCACCTCGTCTCGGAGGCGTTCTACTTCGACGATCCCGAGGGAAACGGCGTCGAGCTCTACCACGATCGTCCCCGCGCCGAGTGGCGCTGGGACGGCGACCGCATCACGATGGCGACCCTGCCGCTCGACCCGAACCGCTTCCTCGCCGACCACCTCGTCGCGGACGGAGCGGCGGGGCTCGCCCAGGTCGGTCACGTGCATCTGAAGGTCGGCGACATCCCCACCGCTCGGGCGTTCTACGTGGACGTGCTCGGCTTCGCCGTCACGGCGGCGTTCGGTCCGCAGGCCCTCTTCGTGTCGGCCGGCGGCTACCACCACCACGTCGGCATGAACACGTGGACGAGCCGCGGCGCCGGGCCGCGGACCCCGGCGCTCGGTCTCGGCCAGGTGACTCTGCAGGTGCCGGACCACGACGCGCTGGGCGCGCTGGAGGACCGGCTGCGCGTCGCGGGCGTCGCCTGGCGGAACGACGGCCGCGCCCTCGCGTTCGAGGACCCCTGGCGCAACGCCGTCCGCGCGGAGGCGGCCGCTCGGTAGGCTCGGGAGCGGACGGAAGGAGCCCTCGTGCCGGTGATCGTCGTCGAGGTGATGCCGAAGGCGGAGCTGCTCGACCCCCAGGGCAAGGCCGTGGCGGGAGCGCTCCGCCGGCTCGGCAAGAACCGCTTCGCCGGCGTGCGGGTCGGCAAGCGCTTCGAGCTGACGGTCGACGGACCGGTCGACGAGGCCGCCCTCGCGGATGCGCGCGAGGTCGCCGAGACGCTGCTCGCCAACGGCGTGATCGAGGACGTGGTGCGGGTGGCGGAGGCGAGCGCGTGACCCGGATCGGCGTCATCACCTTCCCCGGCTCGCTGGACGACGGCGACGCCAGGCGGGCGATCCGGCTCGCGGGTGGGGAGCCGGTGCGACTCTGGCACGGTGACCACGACCTCGGCGGCGTGGACGCCGTCGTGCTGCCCGGCGGCTTCAGCTACGGCGACTACCTGCGCTGCGGCGCGATCGCGGCGCACTCGCCGATCATGCGCGAGGTGATCGACGCGGCCGCCCGCGGGGTGCCCGTGCTCGGCATCTGCAACGGCTTCCAGATGCTCACGGAGGCGCACCTGCTGCCGGGGGGCCTCGTGCGCAACGACCACGGCGCATTCGTCTGCCGCGACCAGCGCCTCGCGGTCGAGTCGACGAGCACCGCCTGGACGCGCGGCTTCGAGCAGGGCGAGCAGATCGTCGTGCCGCTGAAGAACGGCGAGGGCGGCTACCTCGCGGATGCCGACACGGTCACGCGGCTCGAGGACGAGGGACGCGTCGTGTTCCGGTACGTCGGGACCGACCCGAACGGATCCGTGCACCACATCGCCGGCGTCGCGAACGCGGCCGGCAACGTCGTCGGACTCATGCCGCACCCCGAGCACGCCGTCGAGCCCGGGTTCGGCCCGGACACCGCAGCGGCGATGCGGTCCGGGATCGACGGCCTGCGGATCTTCCGCTCGGCGCTCGAGGGCGTCCTCGCGGCCTGACGCCGGCCGGTCGGCAGCCGCCTGCCCCGGGGTGCGCGGCGGCCCTCCCGCCGGGCGGCCAGGCGCCCGGCGCATAGGCTGATCGGGCCGACCACGAGGGATCAGGGAGCCCGATGACGCTGGAGCAGACCGTCGTCGACACCGTCGAGCGGGCCGGGGCGACGCCCGAGCGCGAGCAGCCCTACGGGGCGCTCGGCCTCACCGACGACGAGTACGCCCGCATCCGCGGGATCCTCGGCCGCCGCCCCACCTCGGGCGAGCTCGCCATGTACTCCGTCATGTGGAGCGAGCACTGCTCGTACAAGTCGAGCAAGCGGTACCTGCGCCGGTTCGGGGAGCGGATGACCGACCGGATGCGGGAGCACCTCATGGTCGGGATGGGCCAGAACGCGGGCGTCGTCGACGTCGGCCGCGGCTGGGCCGTGACGTTCAAGGTCGAGAGCCACAACCATCCTTCGTACATCGAACCGTTCCAGGGCGCCGCGACCGGGGTCGGCGGCATCGTGCGCGACATCATCGCGATGGGCGCCCGGCCGGTGGCCGTGCTGGACCAGCTGCGCTTCGGCGACCTCGCGGAGGCCGACACGCTGCGGGTCGTGCACGGCGTCGTCGCCGGGATCAGCTTCTACGGCAACTGCCTCGGGCTGCCGAACATCGGCGGCGAGACGGTCTTCGACCCGGTGTACCAGGGCAACCCCCTCGTGAACGCGCTCTGCGTGGGCGTCCTGCGGCACGAGGACCTGCGCCTCGCCAACGCCACCGGCGAGGGCAACCTCGTCGTGCTCTTCGGTGCCCGGACGGGCGGCGACGGGATCGGCGGGGCGTCGATCCTCGCGTCCGACACCTTCACGGCGAGCGGCCCCACCAAGCGGCCGGCGGTGCAGGTGGGCGACCCGTTCGCCGAGAAGGTGCTCATCGAGTGCTGCCTCGAGCTGTACGCGGGCGACCTGGTGGAGGCGATCCAGGACCTCGGCGCGGCCGGCATCAGCTGCGCGACGAGCGAGCTCGCCGCGAACGGCGACGGCGGCATGCGCATCGACCTCGACGCCGTGCTGCTGCGCGACCCCACGCTCACGGCGGAGGAGATCCTCATGTCCGAGAGCCAGGAGCGGATGATGGCCGTCGTCGCGCCCGACAAGCTCGAGGGCTTCCTCGCCGTGACCGGCCGCTGGGACGTGGAGACGAGCGTGCTCGGCGAGGTGACCGACACCGGCCGCCTCGAGATCACATGGCGCGGCGAGACGATCGTCGACGTCGACCCGGCGACCGTCGCGGTCGACGGCCCGGTGTACGACCGGCCGGTCGCGCGGCCGGCCGGTCTCGACGCCCTCCAGGCCGACTCCGCGGCCCGGCTGCCCCGCCCCGCGGACGGTGCGGCGATCGCCGCACAGCTGCGTGCGCTGATCGGCAGCCCGAACCTCGCGGACGTCCGCTGGATCACCGACCAGTACGACCGCTACGTGCTCGGCAACACCGCCCTCGCCTTCCCGGACGACGCCGGCATGATCCGGGTCGACGAGGAGAGCGGCCTCGGCGTCGCGATCGCGACCGACGCGAACGGCCGGTACTCCGAGCTCGACCCGCGCGCGGGCGCCCAGCTCGCCCTCGCCGAGGCGTACCGCAACGTCGCGGTGACCGGTGCGCGGCCGCTCGCGGTCACCGACTGCCTGAACTTCGGCGCCCCCACGAACCCCGAGGTGATGTGGCAGTTCGCCGAGACGGTCGACGGCCTGTCGGAGGCGTGCCTCGCCCTCGAGGTGCCGGTGACGGGTGGCAACGTCTCGCTCTACAACCAGACGGGCGACCGGGCGATCCACCCCACACCCGTCGTCGGGGTGCTCGGCGTCATCGACGACGTCGCGAAGCGGGTGCCGAGCGGCTGGCAGGACGACGGCCTGAACCTCTACCTGCTCGGGGAGACCGACCTCGAGCTCGACGGATCCGCGTGGGCACAGGTCGTGCACGGCCACCTCGGCGGCCGGCCGCCCGCCGTGCGGCTCGAGGCCGAGCGGTCGCTCGCGGGACTGCTCGCGGCGGGCGCGTCGGAGGGCCTCCTCGCGGCCGCGCACGACCTGTCGGAGGGCGGCCTCGCGGCCACGCTGGTCGAGGGCGCGCTGCGGTTCGGGGTCGGCGCCCGCGTGTGGCTCGACGAGTTGCTCGGGCGCGACGGCGTCGACGCCGCCACCGCCCTGTTCAGCGAGTCCACCGCGCGCGTGCTCGTGGCCGTGCCGCGCGAGGAGGACGTGCGCTTCGTCGGCCTCTGCGCGGGGCGCCGGGTGCCCGCGATCCGCCTCGGGGTCACCGACGCCGAGAGCGGGGCGCTCGAGGTGCAGGGGCTGTTCACCGAGCGGATCGAGGACCTGCGGCGCATCCGCTCGGGCGTGCTGCCCGCTGCGCTCGGGCCCGTGGTCGGCGGCTGACCTCAGGTCAGGTCGTCGAAGTCGCCCCGGATCCACCGGATGGCCCGGTCGGCGGAGCGCTGCACCACCGCGGCGGCACCGCTCGGCACGACCGAGCCGAAGTTGTCCACGAGCCGGTCGAACTCCAGGGCGCCGAGCGCGTCGGCCACCCGGCGCACCACCGCCGCCGAGAGCGGCAGGTGGTTCGGGTAGCTGCGCTGGACGGTGACGAAGCGGTCCGGCGTGACCAGCACCGTGTCGCCGGAGAGGAGCACGCCGCGGCCGTCGTGCCCGGCGACGCGGGCGACCGCGCTACCCGGGAAGTGCCCGCCGATGCGGTGCAGCACGAGCCCCGGCAGCACCTCCGCCCGGCGGTCCCAGAACCGCACTGCGGCGCCGGTGCGCTGCAGCCACCCGCGGTCCGCCGCGGCGACGTGGACGGGCGCGTCCCCGAAGCGCCGCGACCACTCGAGCTGCACGCCGAACATGTGCGGGTGGCTGGCGGCGATCGCCGCGATCCCGCCCGACCGCTCGACCGCCGCGGCCAGCCCGTCGTCGACGTAACCGGTCGGCTCCCAGAGCAGGTTGCC
>DASYJR010000196.1:0-6782 GCA_035996305.1 Amnibacterium sp.
GAGCACGTTCGTGAGCGCGGCGACGACCTGGTTGTTCGCCTCCGTTCGGGTCTTGGGCGGCGATCCGGCCGCGAGCGCCGAGGCCGACGGCAGCCGGTAGGCGGCGGCGGATGCGGGCGGCCGGGAGGAGAACTCCTCGGCCTCGTCCGGGGCGGCGTGGGCGTCGGCGTCGGTGTGGACGGGCCCGGACGGGCCGGCCTCCGGGGCGTCGTGGGGCGCCGGGGCCAGGTGCTCCTCGGCCTGCGGATCCCGCAGCAGCTCGTCGAAGGAGGCGAAGGAGAAGTCGTCGGCCTCGTCGGCCGTGGGGGCGACCGGATCCGGCTCGACCTCCGACGCGAGGCCCGGCTCGGCCGCGAGGGCCGCACCGAGGTCGGTGACGGCGGTGCCGTCCGCATTCACGAGCGGGGTGTCGAAGGGGGCGTCGACCCGCTTGCTCTTGCCGAAGCGCCACCACGGGACGTGGTCGCCCGCAGCGGGCACGTCGGCGGCCTCGAGCCCGAGGTCGGCGAGGTCCCCGCCGTGGAGGTCGTCGGCGACCGCGTCGGGCGTGGTCACGGCGTCGGGCTCCGCGGCCTTGCGGGTGCGCTTGGGCTTGGTCTCCGCGGCGGGCTCGACGGTGGCCGTCTCGGCCCCGAACAGGTACCGGTAGAGCGCGGCGAGCCGCTGCGGCAGCCGGTTCGGCGGCGTCCGGGTGAGCACGAAGAGGCTGAGCAGGAGCAGCAGGGCGGCGACGACGTCGGCGACGACCGCACCGCCGCCGAGGGCGAGCAGCGGCGAGGCGAGCAGCCAGCCGGCGACGCCCCCGCCGGAGCGGAGGGCGGCGACGCCCGCATCCGGCTGGGGGTCGTCCGCCCCGACCTGGAACAGCGCCGCCGCCGAGACGACGAGCAGCGCGGAGCCGACACCGATGCGGCCGTTGTCGTGCACCGATGCCGGATGGCGGAACAGCCAGAGGGCGAGGATCGCGAGGAACACCGGCAGCGCGACGGCGACCTGGCCGAACATGCCGCCGAAGCTGTAGGCCTCGATCGTGCGGACGACGTCGTTCGTGCGGAGGAACCACTCGGCCGCGCCGCCCGCGACGGCGAGGATCAGCAGCAGGAGGGGCACGCCGTCGCGGCGCTGCTCCTTCGTCAGGGTCTCGGGCCCGAAGGCGCGCGCGGCGCCGCCCGCGACGTGGGCGACGCCGAGCCAGGCCCGCTCGACGACGGTGTCCTGGTTCGCACGGGCCGGATACGCCTTCGTGCGGTTGGCCGTCGACCCGCCACGGGTCGCCCGCGCCGTCCCCGGCCGCGAGCGGGTGGTCGTGCCGGCACTGCGCGCGACGGTGGCGCGCGGCTTGCCCCGAGCATTCCCCATGCGGGCCAGGGTAGGCGGCCCCTCCGTCCGGCCGGGGGATCCCGGCACCCCTCATCCGGGGGACACGGGAGCCGGACCGTGGGATCAGCGGAGCGTCTTGACCATCGTGTCGGAGTCGGTACCGGACTCGAGCACGACGAATCCCTCGCTGATGTAGAGCCGCCACGCGAAGTTCGCCCGCTCGACGGACAGGCTGATGCGCTGGTGGCCGGCGCTCGCGGCTCGCACGCATGCGGCGGCGAGCAGCACGCGGCCGACGCCCTGCGCGCGGTGGATCGGGCGCACCCCGAGGGTGAGCTCCGGGACGCCGGGGCCGGCCCAGCCGTATCCGGCGTCCCGTTTCGGGAGCACCCGGTACCAGCACGCGCCGATCGGTGCGCCGTGCGCGTCGATCGCGACGACGCCGCCGTCGCCCGGGCGCCGCCAGCCGCGGAGGTACCGGTGCACGTTCGGATCGGCGAGCAGCTCCACGCGGGACCGGCTGTGGCTGCCGGTCCAGTCGAACGCCTCGACGAGCATGTCGGCCAGGAAGGGCGCGTCCGTCTGCACCGCGTCGCGGATCCGGTGCGTCATGCACCGATCCTCGCGGGTCGGACGCCCGAACCGCGAGGATCGGCGGCGATCAGACGGTCGCACCCTCCTGGGCGAGCAGGTCGTCGATCTGGCCCATCGCGAGCGTGAGGCCCTGCTCCATGCCCATCTCGAGCATCTGCTGCAGCTGCTCGGCGGACTCGAAGGTGGTCACGAACGTGACCCGCGTGCCGCCGTCGACGGACGCGAAGTCGGCACGCATCCGCATGAAGCCCGTCTCGGCCTTGGGCTCGCCCTGCTCGTCGGCGAAGGCGTCGTCGACCTCGAACGAGCGGGGCGCGTCGACCTCGCGGACGATCCACATGCCGTCGGCCCGCTCGCCGTCGGGTCCGGTCATGTAGTAGTGCGAGCGGGCGCCGGGGACGAGCTCGTGGCGGACGAACGTCGCGGGCCAGCCGGGAGGCCCCCAGTGGCGCTCGAGACGGCGCGGATCGGCGTAGAGCGCCCACACGCGCTCGACGGGGGCGGCGAACTCGGCGGTGACGGTCATCAGGCGGCGGTCGAGGTCCTTCTCGACGGCGAGGACGGGCATCGTGCTACTCCTTCGGTGGGTGGGGGGCCGGGTCCTCCGAGAGGAGGACGTCCATGGCCGCGATGCGGTGGCGCCAGAGGACCTCGTACCGGTCGAGCAGCTCGCGCGCCGTACCGATCCGCTCCGGTTCCGCATGCACGCGCTGCTCCCTCCCGTGCCGGGTCTTGCCGATCAGCCCTGCCCGCTCGAGCACCGACACGTGCTTCTGCACGGCCGGGAGGCTCATCCGGTAGGCGCCGGCGAGCGCCGACACCGACTGCTCCCGCTCGATCACCCGGGTGAGGATGTCCCGCCGGGTGGCGTCGGCGAGCGCCTGGAAGATCCGGTCGATCTCCGCCTGCGTCGGATCCGCAACTACAACCATTTGGTTGCAGGTTAGCCCTCGGTGCACTCGGGCACAAGAGGCGGTGTCGCACCGGGCGCAGCGCCCTCGTGCAGGTGCGGCGGCCGTCCGCGCCGCGGATCCTGCCCTCCGAACCTGCACCCGGGCCCGGAACCTGCACCCGGGCCGGCGGTCCCCGACCCGACCGCGAGCGCGGCTCAGGCGGAGACCACCACCGGGATGATCATCGGGCGACGGCGGTGCTTCGTGTTCACCCAGCGGCCGACCGTGCGCCGGATCGCCTGGCTGTACGTGTGCAGGTCGGCGTTGCCGCTCCGCGCCGCGTCGGTCAGCGCCTCGATGATCTGCGGGCGCACCTTGTCGAACACCTCGTCGTCCTCGGCGAAGCCGCGCGCCTGGATCTCCGGACCCGCGATCACCCGTCCGGTGGCGGGATCGATCGCGACGAAGATCGAGATGAAGCCCTCCTCCGCGAGGATGCGCCGGTCCTTCAGGTCCGCGTCCGTGATCGCGCCGACGCTCGAGCCGTCGACGTAGACGAAGCCGAGGTCGAGCCGGCCCGCCACCCGGGCGACCCCGGCCGTGAGGTCGACCACGGTGCCGTTCTCGGCGATGATCACCCGGTCCTCCGGCACGCCGGTCTCGACGGCGATGCGCGCGTTCGCGACCTGATGCCGCACCTCGCCGTGCACGGGCATGGCGCCCTTCGGCTTCAGGATGTTGTAGGCGTACAGCAGCTCGCCCGCGGCCGCGTGGCCGGAGACGTGCACCTTCGCGTTGCCCTTGTGCACCACGTTCGCACCGAGCTTCGTGAGGCCGTTGATCACGCGGTAGACGGCGTTCTCGTTGCCGGGGATGAGGCTGGAGGCGAGGATCACCGTGTCGCCCTCGCCGATCTCGATCGGATGCTCCAGGTTCGCCATGCGGGACAGGACGGCCATGGGCTCGCCCTGCGACCCCGTCGACATGTAGACGACCTGCGCGTCGGGCAGCGTCGCGGCGCGCTTCGCATCGACGAGCACGTCCTCCGGCACCTTCAGATAGCCGAGGTCCGCGGCGATCGTCATGTTCCGGACCATGCTGCGGCCGATCAGGGCGACCTTGCGGCCGTGCCGGTCGGCGGCGTCGAGCACCTGCTGCACGCGGTGGACGTGGCTCGAGAAGCTCGCGACGATCACCCGGCGCGGGGCGCGGCTGATCACCTCGTCGAGGACGGGCCCGATCGAGCGCTCGAGCGGGGTGAAGCCCGGCACGTCGGCGTTCGTCGAGTCGGCGAGGAACAGGTCGACGCCCGCCTCGCCGAGCCGGGCGAAGGCGCGGAGGTCGGTGAGCCGCCCGTCGAGCGGCAGCTGGTCCATCTTGAAGTCGCCGGTGTGCAGGACCGTGCCCGCGGCCGTGCGGATCGCGACGGCCAGCGCATCCGGGATCGAGTGGTTCACCGCGACGAACTCGAGCTCGAACGGCCCGAGCCGCTCGGTGCCGCCCTCCTTCACCGTGAGGGTGTACGGCTTGATGCGGTGCTCGGTGAGCTTCGCCTCGACGAGCGCGAGGGTGAGCGCGGAGCCGAGCAGCGGGATGTCCTGGCGGAGCCGCAGCAGGTACGGCACGGCGCCGATGTGGTCCTCGTGACCGTGGGTGAGCACGACGCCGAGCACGTCGTCGAGTCGGTCCCGGATGGGGGCGAAGTCGGGCAGGATCAGGTCGACGCCCGGCTGGTCGGTCTCGGGGAAGAGCACGCCGACGTCGACGATCAGCAGCTTGCCGTCGAACTCGAAGACGGTCATGTTGCGGCCGACCTCGCCGAGGCCGCCGAGCGGCACGATGCGCAGCGTGTCCTTCGCGAGGGGCGCGGGGTCCGAGATGGGGGTGCGCATCAGCGGGTCGTCCCCGCGACCTTGGGCAGCGCGCCGCCGGCGGCCGCGTTCCGGTCCGGCCGGAAGTTCCTGAAGTCCGCCCCCTGCACGTCGTGCACGAGCGCCAATTCGTCCTCGATCATCGCGGCTTCCGCCTCCTCCGGTCCGACGAGCGGCAGCCGCACGCGCGGCGAGCCGATCCTCCCGAGCCCGTGCAGCACGTACTTCGTGGCCACGGTGCCCGGCACATGGGTCATCACGGCGCGCACGAGGGGCTCGAGGAGCCGGTGCTGCGCCGTCGCGGCGTGCAGGTCGCCGCGGTTCACCGCATCCACGATGGTGCGGTAGGGGGCGGCCGCGATGTTCGCGGTCACCCCGATCAGTCCGACGGCACCGATCGCGAGATGCGGGAGCACGTTCGCGTCGTCGCCGGAGAAGTAGAGCAGGTCCGTCGCGTTCAGCACCCGGCTGACCTCGCTGAAGTCGCCCTTGGCGTCCTTGACGGCGAGGATGTTCGGGTGCTTCGCGGCACGGAGGATCGTCTCGTACCGGATCGGCACCCCGGCGCGGCCGGGGATGTCGTAGAGGATCACCGGCAGCTCGGTGGCGTCGGCGACCATGCGGAAGTGCGTGAGCAGCCCGGCCTGCGTCGGCTTGTTGTAGTACGGGGTCACGATCATGACCCCGTCGGCCGCGTGCGCGGACTTCTTGTAGAGCTCGATCGCGTGGGCGGTCTCGTTCGATCCGCCGCCCTGGATCACCTTGGCGCGGCCGTCGGCGACCGACTTCGCCACCTCCACGAGCCGGATCTTCTCCGGGTCGGTGAGGGTGCTCGTCTCCCCCGTCGTGCCGGAGACGACGATGCCGTCGGCGCCCGCCGTGATGCAGGCGTCGATGTGGCGCTCGAGCCCGGGCCAGTCGACCTCGCCGTCGGCCGTGAACGGGGTGACCAGGGCCACCAGCACCTGGCCGAACGGGTTCTCGGGCACCGGGAAACCCTACCTGGCAGGCCGGAGTTCCCTCTCCCCGCCGCCAGCCCACGCGTCACCGCGCCGTTCCGGAGGATCCGCGCGATGGGCGGGGTCAGGGGGCGACGCGGCCGTTCGCGGTGAAGGCCGCGTGGGTGTGCGGCATGAGGCCCGCCCAGTGGGTCTCCATCGCCTCGGCGCAGAGCTCGATCTCGCGCTGCGGGAACGAGGGGAACGTCGACGCGGGGTGCTTCGTGCGCAGCGACAGGAAGTTCATGAGGCTGCGGGCGTTCATCGTGACGTACATGGACGAGTACAGGTTCAGCGGCAGCACGATGCGGGCGACCTCGCGGGCGACGCCGGCGTCGAGCATCTCGCGGTAGGACGCATAGGCCGCGACGGACCCCTCCCTCGTTAGCCGGTCGACGAGGTCGTGCTGCGCGTCGTCGCCGGGCAGGAACTCGTAGGCGCCCGGCTTGCCGACCTGCACCAGGGCGCGCTCGCGGGCCGGCACGTAGAAGACGGGTCGCAGCTCGCGGTAGCGGCCGGACTCCTCGTTGTAGGAGGCGATGCGGTGGCGCATGAATTCGCGGAACACGAAGATCGGCGCCTGAACGTAGAACGTCATCGAGTTGTGCTCGAACGGCGACCCGTGCCGATCGCGCATCAGGTAGTTGATGAGGCCGCGGTCCCGCTTCTCGGTCGTGCCGGGCTCGTCGGCGTCGGCCTTCGCCCGCTCGAGCGTCTGCTCGCCCTGGGTGGAGACCCGTGCCGCGAACAGCACGTCGGTGTCCGACGCGTGCGCCCGCACGAGCTCCACGGTCATCTCGCTGCGGAACTCGACCTCGTCCTCACTCACGGGGCACGACCCTATCCACGCCGAGCGACAGCGCCTCGCCGCCTAGCCTCGGACGGTGGCCGCGCTCCTCGCCCTCCTCGCCGTGGTCGCCGCCGCCGGTGTGGGCATCGCGTGGCGTCGCGGGGACGGCACGACGAAGCGCGGTTCCGGCGAGCGGATCCGCCCGTCCGAGGTCGCGCTCGCGGACGAGGCGTTCGGCCCGCACGGCACCCTGCTGCTCTTCACCGCGGATCACGACGTGCGGTCCGCCGAGGTGCGCCGGGCGCTCGAGCAGGCC
>DASYJR010000197.1:0-16507 GCA_035996305.1 Amnibacterium sp.
CCCGCCGTCGCCCTGCCGAGCCTCGCCTCGCTCGCGGGGCTCGACTACCTCCGGCGGGTGCGCGACGGCCGGCTGCCCGCCCCGCCGATCGCCCAGGTGTTCGGCATGCGCTTCGAGGAGATCGAGGACGGCCGGCTCAGCGTCACGTGCGATCCGCGGGAGGCGTTCTTCAACCCGCTCGGCACGGTGCACGGCGGCCTGGCCTGCACGATGCTCGACACCGCGCTCGGCTGCGCGGCCCACTCGACGCTGCCCGCCGGCACCGGGTACACGTCGATCGACATCACGGTCAGCTACCTGCGGCCGATCCTGCCGGCGTCGGGGCCGCTCACCGCGACGGGAACGGTCGTGAAGCGCGGACGACGGGTCGTGTTCGCCGAGGCGACCATCACGGACGCGGCGGGCACGGCCTACGCGTCGGCGACCTCCAGCCTGCTCGTCGTGGGACCGCAGGACTGAGCTCAGCGGAACCGTGCGGCGGCCGTCGACACCACGGTCACCGGGAGGGCGACCGGCAGCAGCGGCCCGGCGATCGGCGGGTGCCACGTCGCCGCGAGCCGGACGAACGCGGTTCGGCCGTCGGGTGTCCGCGCCTCCACCAGCCGCAGATCGACGAGCCCGGCGGCGTCCGCGCCGTCGACCGCCGCGGCGGCAGCGGCCTCGACCGCCGCGTCGGAGAGCCGCGGCACGACCGTGGCGCCCTGCACGTCGGCGTCGTCGACCGAGAAGGACTCGGCCGCGGCGAGCGCGGCGCCGTCCGCGACGGTGAGGAGTCGCAGCCGCTCGAGATGGAGCGCGGTCGCTCCCGCCGTGACGACCACGAACCCGGCCGCGATCGCGAGGAAGACGAGGATCAGCGGCAGCGTCGATCCGTCGTCCCGGCGCCGGGTCATCCTGCCGCCTCGAACATCGAGACGTGCTGCACGGCGTGCGCCTCCACCGGCACGGCGCCGGGCGTGCCGGTGGAGAGCGCCGGCGGCAGCAGGGGCAGCGCGACGGCGACCCGCACGGTGACGGTCACCGTGCCGCGCGGCACGAGGCAGTCCTGGGGATCGGGCGTGCATCGCAGCCCGACCGCCGACGCCGACGCGGGGATGCGCCAGTCGGCGAGGCCGGTGCGCACGGCACCGGCGACGGCCGCACGGGCGGCCCGGTCGCTGCCGGCGAGCACCGCCTCGCGTGCGGCCTGCCGGGCGGCGCCCTCCGCCGCGAACGCGGCGCCCTGCAGCGACGCGAGGACGAGTACCAGGTAGACGAGCGGGACGAGCAGCACGATGCCGAGCGTCAGGAACTCGACGGCGGCGGAGCCGGCCTCCGCCCCGCGGTCACGGAACGGGCTCGAGCGCGGCATGGCCCGACACCTCGAGCCCGCGAGCGGGGCCGATCAGTCCGATCAGGGGCAACGGCGTCCGCACGGTCACCACGGTCACCGCTTCCCCCGCCTCCGTCGTCACGCCGGCGCGCACATCCCTCGCGTACGCCGGGCCGAGCGCAGCGGTCAGCACCGCGGCCGTCCGGGCCGCACCGGCGCCCGGCGCGCCCTCGATGGCGGCCCACCGCGCGCCCTCCGCGGCGGCGTCGAGGGCCGTGTTGCGCACGAACAGCACGGCGGCGACCTGCAGCACGCCGAGCACCAGCGCCACGAGCAGCACGCCGACGAGCACGAACTCCACCGGGGCGGACCCGCGCTCGGCGAGCGGGTTCATATCCCGGAGACGCTCGAGATCGCCTGCTGGAACAGATTCGTGAGCGCCGGGCCGGCGACGCCCCACAGGAGCACGACGAGGCCGGCGGTCATGAGGGTGACGAGCACCCAGCCCGGCACGTCGCCGCGCTCGTCGTCGAGCCGCACCCTCGCACCGGTCAGCGTCTTCATGTCGGGCCTCCCTCGGATCGAGGCGAGTCTTCCCGTGATGCCGCCCGTGCCGCCGAAGTTGTCCACAGGTCGCCTCGTCCTCCCGTCGGCGGCCGACGGACGCGTCCGCAGGCGCGGTTCCCTGCGGCTCGCGCCCTCCCCCGATACCGTGAGACGACCGCGCACCATTCCTCCGGACGGCGGGTCGTCGACCTCCGAGGAGCCCCATGAGCCACACCCTGGTCGAGGTGCTCACCCTGGCCGCGTGCGTACTGCTCCTGATCGGCATCGCCTTCCAGGTGGCGTTGAGCGCGGGCGCCCCACTCGCGGCAGCCGCGTACGGTGGCCGCGCGGCACGGTCCGACGGCCGGCTCCCACCGGGGTACCGCGTCGCCGGCCTGGTCACCGCGGCCGTGCTGGTCGGCATCGGCTGGCTGCTCCTGCTCCACGGAGGGCTGCTCGCCCCAGCCCCTCCCGCCGGCCCGGTCGTGCGTGTGGCCCTCTGGGTCGTGGTGGGGCTGTTCGCACTCAACACCGCCGGAAATCTCGCCGGCCGGCATCCGCTCGAGCGCTGGGGCATGGGCGCGGTCACCGGGGCGCTGACCGTGCTCTGCGTGCTGCTCGCCGTGGGCGGATAGCGACCGGGCACCGCGCAGGGCGGAGCGTTCAGCCCCCACCCACCCGGGCCGGCTCGCGCGAGCGGCCGCCGCCGGGGCCCCGGGTACCGTGATCGGATGCCCACCCGCCCGTCCCGTCTCGGCGTCGCGCTGACCCTGCTCGGGGTGCTGGTGCTGTTCGTCGGGGTGATCGCCCAGCTCGCGACCACCGACGGGCTCGCGCAGACCCTCTGGGTCGTGGTCAGCATCATCGGCGCGTTCGTGATCGTCGCCGGGATCGCGACCCTGATCCGCGGGAGCAGGAGCGGCGGGCCGCCGGAGGACTGAGCCGGCTCAGCCCGCGCGCAGCCCCCGCACCAGGGCCGCCGTCGTCTCCGGCGCGATCGGGTAGCTCGCGCTGAACGACAGCCGTGTCACGACGCCCCCGAACCGCGCCCGGAGCTCTCGGGCGACGGCGTCCGCAGCGCCGATCGCTGCGAAGGTCTCGAGCACCTCGTCGGGCACGAGGTCGCCCATCGCCGCCCAGTCGCCGCGCCGCGAGGCCTGGTGCAGCTGCTCGTGCAGGCCGGTCCAGCCGTGGGCCTCGAGCACCGGGAGGTAGGCGGGGGTGCTGCCGTAGAACGCGATCTGGGCGCGCGTCGCGCGGACCGCGACGTCCAGAGCGGCCGGGTCGTCGCCCACGGCGATGAGGGCCGGCAGGGCGACTCCGACGGACTCCGGGTCGCGCCCCGCCCGCTCCGCGCCGCGCGCCAGGGCGGGCAGGCTCACCTCCGTGAGGTAGTGCGGCGTCGTGAAGCTGTGGGCGTGCAGGCCGTCACCGACCTCGCCGGCGACCTCGGTCATCCGCTCGCCGACGGCGGCGATCCAGACGGGCGGGGGCCCTTCGAGCAGCGGGGGCGGGCTGAAGAACGGCGTCATCAGGGTGTGGGTGTAGAACTCGCCGCGGAAGCGCAGCGGCTCGCCCGTCTGCCACGTCGCCCAGATCGCGCGGACGGCGCGCACGAACTCCGCCATCCGTGCGGCCGGCTTGGACCACGGCATCGAGAACCGCTTCTCGATGTGCGGCTGCACCTGCGAGCCGAGTCCGAGCAGGAACCGGCCGCCCGAGATCGCCTGGAGGTCGAACGCGCTCTGCGCGACGGTCATCGGGTTCCGCGCGAACGCCACGGCGATCGTGCTGAGCAGCTCGATGCGGGTGGTCTCCCGAGCGGCGAGCGCGAGGGAGAGGAACGGGTCGTGCCGGGTCTCGGAGGCGCTGACGCCGTCGAACCCCTCCCCTTCGGCCTCGGCGGCGCGGCGGGCGAGGGCGAGGGCGTCGATGCCGGGGTCGCCGCCGACGTCGAGTCGGAAGGGGGCGGCGTTGGTCGGCACGCCCTCATCCTCTCGCGGCACGATGGAGGCGACGAGCGGAAGGGGATCGACGTGGCGACACCGATCGAGGAGACGTTGCCGCAGCCGGAGCACGGCGCGGCGCCGGAGGCGTGGGTGGCGGAGAACCTCGCGGAGCTCGAGGAGATGAACGCCGACAGCGCCGAGCGCGTCGCCGGGGCCGGCGCCGAGGCGATCCGGGTCGAGTTCGCGTTCGCGGCGTCGACGCAGGAGGTCGGCGACGAGCTGGCGGAGTTCCTCGAGACGGAGGGCGACTACGAGGTCGAGGTGCGGGCGCCGGAGACCGAGACGGACGAGTGGACCGTGTCAGGGACCACACCGGAGGTGGCCGTCAGCCGGACGGGACTCGATCAGTGGGTGCGCACCATGACGATCGCGGGCTGGGCGCACGGGGAGAGCCGGCTCGACGGGTGGAGCGCGCTGTTCGAATGACCACGCGGCGGCCCGTCTGCAGGTCCGCCGGCCGTGTGCAGGGCGGATCGCGGGGCTCGAACCTGCACGAGGCACGAGAACCTGCAGACGGCGCCGGTCCCGGGCGGCGGTCACCCCGCGACGGCAGGGGCCGCTAGAGGCGGGTCTGCAGCACCACGATCCCCGGCCAGACCGCGAAGGCGACGGTCACCGGGAGGATCAGGAACACGAGAGGCACCAGCATCGCCACCTCCTTCTTGCCGGCGCTCTCGAGCATCGCGCGCCGCGCCTCCTCCCGGGCGTCCGCGGCCTGCACGCGCAGCAGGTCGGCGAGGGGCGAGCCGCGCTCGAGCGCCGCGACCACGTGGGCGAGGCATCGGGTGAGCGAGGGGATCGCGAGCTCGTCCCCGAGCCGGCCGAGGGCGGCGCCGAGCGGCACGCCGACGGTGGTCTGCGCCACCACCGCACCCAGCTCGTCGGCGAGCACCCCGCTGCCGACCCGCGCGACGCGGGCGAGCGCGTCGTGCACCCCCTCCCCCGCCGCGAGGCTGAGGGCCAGGAACTCGAGCACCGTCGGCAACTCGCTCTCGATCCGCGCCGCACGGCGACGGGCAGCGCGGGTCAGCGCGTGGTCGGAGGCCGCGAGGCCGATCCCGGCGCCGACGATCGGGCCGGCCACGACCGCGACCTGCGACGCGGACCCCGCGAGTCCCGCGAGCAGCGCCACCCCGCCCGCGACGATCGCTCCCGTGGCCGTCCAACCGAGCTGTCGCAGGCGCTGCCCCTCCACGCTGCGGTCCAGCCCCGCCCGGCGAAGACGGAGTGTGGTGCGCCCGGGCGCGCCGAGCACGGCGCCGAACGCGCGCTGGAAGCCCTCGAGCAGCGGGGCCGCGAGCACGCCGATCACCGGTACCGGATCCGCGGGCACGCGGTCACGCAGTCGACGCGCCTCGGGCGACACGTCGAGGAGGTACGGCGCGATCCGGGCGGCGAGGCGCGGGCGGGCGAAGGCGGGCACGCGGCTCAGGAGGCTCCACAGCCCGAGGCCGAGACCGATTCCGAATGCGAGCGCCAGGGCCAGGTCCGCGGTCATCGGAACCACCGCCGGTCCTCGGGAAGGCGCCCGATCGCGACCATCGCCCGGTAGGCGATCAGGGTGACGGCCGCCGCGCCGACGATGAGCACCGCCCCGGCGGAGGTCGCGTAGGCGGCGGCGCCCTCCGGCCGCGTGGCGAGCAGCACGAGCACGATCCACGGCGCGGCGAGCCCGAGCCTGCCCGCGCCGGTGACCCACGACTGCCGCGCCTCCATCTCCGCGCGCAGGGCGAGGTCGGCGCGGAGGTGGATCGCGAGGTCCCGCAGCACCGACGGCAGCTCGGCGCCGCCGACCTGGCGGGCCATCCGCAGGATCTCGATGAGCCGGTCCGCGGTCGGATCCGCGAAATGCGCCTTCGCGGCGTCGAGCGCGCCTGCGGCGGTGCCCGTCTCCCGCCAGCGCTGCTCGAAGAGGGCGAAGCCGGGCCGAAGCGGTGCCGGTCCCTCCGTCGCGAGCGCGGCGATCGCATCGGGCAGCGGCATGCCGGCACGGACGGAGGCGACGAGGGCGTCCACGACGACCGGCCAGAGGGCGCGAGCGGCTCTCACCCGGCCACGCGCACGCCGGCCGAGCACGGCCCACGGCGCGACGCCTGCGGCGAGCCCCGCCAGCGCGGCGACGGCGGGCAGTCCCGTGATCGCCTCGGCGAGGGCACCGGCGGCGAGCCCCAGCAGCGCCGACACCGGCAGGACGAGGCCGGGCGCGACCCCGCGGACTCCGGCCCGCTCGAGCCGGTCCGCGATGCGGCCGGCTCCTCGCCGTGCCCTCCTGGTTCGGCCCGTCGGCGGCCAGAGGAGAGGCGAGACGACGAGCAGCAGCCCGGCTCCGCCGAGCGCGCCGAGGGCCGGGATCATGCGGGCCGGCCGAGCAGCGACCGCACGTCGATCCCGGCCGCGTCGAACTTGGTGGCGCGCGGCAGGACGGCGGCGCGCGGACGCAGCACCCCGTCGTCGAGGCCGAACACGCGGCTCGCCTCGATCACGCCGCCGTCGGTGACGGATCCCGTCGTGGCGAGGATCTCGCTGACCCGCCGCCTGCCGGAGGGGAGCATCTCGCAGTGCACCACGAGCTCGACGCAGGCCGCGACGGTCGGGACGACGAACGCGCCGTCGATGTTGCGGCCCGCGAGCAGCGGCAGGGTGCACAGCTTCGTGAGCGCGTCGCGCGCCGAGTTGGCGTGGATGCTGCAGGCGCCCGGGATGCCCGAGTTCAGCGCGATCAGCAGGTCGAGGGCCTCGGCCTCCCGCACCTCGCCGACGACCAGCCGGTCGGGGCGCATGCGGAGCGCCTCCTTGATGAGCCGCCGCAGCGTGACCTCTCCGGCGCCCTCGAGGCTCGGCTGCCGGCACTGCATCGCCACCGCGTCGCGGCCCGGCGTCTTCAGCTCGAACGTCTCCTCGACCGTGATGACCCGGTCGGACGGCCGGGCCGCCGCGAGCAGGGCGTTCAGCAGGGTGGTCTTGCCCGCCTGGGTGGCCCCGGACACGAGCACGTTGACGCCCGCGAGCATGGCCGCCCGCAGGAAGTCGGCCGCCTGGCGCGGCAGCGAGCCCCGGCCGACGAGCGCCTCGAGGTCGACGACCCCGTCGGAGAACTTGCGGATGTTCACGGCCCAGTGCCGTCGGGTGATGTCGGGGATCACGACGTGCAGCCGCGAGCCGTCGGGGAGGGACGCGTCGACGAACGGCGAGGACAGGTCGACGCGGCGGCCGCTCGCGACGAGCATCCGCTCGACCAGGTCGCGCACCTCCTGCTCCCCGAGCACGAGCGGCGTGAGCTCGGCGACGCCGCCGCGCGCGACGAAGACGCGGGTCGGCCCGTTGATCCAGATCTCCTCGATCTCGGGGTCGTCGAGCAGGGGCTGCAGCGGTCCGAATCCGGAGAGCTCCGCGACGATGCGGCGTTCGGCCTGTCGCTCGTCGGCGATCAGCGGGGCCGGGGACGCGAAGGCCTGCTCCGCGTACCGGCGCAGCTCCTCCCGGACCGCCGCATCGGCCCCTTCCGACAGCTCCCCACGGCGCGCGCGCCGCCGCACCGTCTCCGCGATCGTCTGCACCGGGTCGGCCACCGGCCAAGCGTGCCGAACCCGTCGTCGCCACGTCGCCGGTTCTCCACAGGCTGCTCCGCCGCCCGACCTGGCGGCCGGAGCGGCGAGCGACGGTCAGCTCAGCGCTTCGCTGCGGAAGAAGTCGAGCACCGTGGGTGCGCCGTGCATGGTCGCCACCGCAGCGGTGCGGCCGATCCAGCCGACGTCGTCGAGTGCGGCGATCATGAAATCAGCGAGGTCGATGCGCGCGGTGAAGGCCCCGCGGATGTGATCCTCGGCGACCAGGTAGTCGCTCACCTCCGCCGCGTCGAAGAGCCCGGACGGGCGCACGATCGTGTGATCCAGGCCGCTCCCCCGGACCAGCGACTCCATCCTTCGCATGTCGGCGTAGGTCGTCCGGCCGAGGACGAAGACGACCAGCGGCTTCAGCACCTCGAGCAGCATGCCGCCCCCCGAGTTCTTGAATCGCACGGCGGGATCGGTGGCGCTCGAGCTGGTGACGATCAGGCGCCGCACGCCGCGACGCCGCATCGCGGTCACGATGTTGGCGGTCCCGCGTGAGTACACCTCGATCCGCCTGCGCGAGTACGGCACCCCGAGCGAGGAGACGACGGCGTCGGCGGGGGTGATCACGGCATCCACCTGATCGGGCTCGTACACGTCGACGCGCGAGACGGTCAGCCGCGGATGGACGACGTCGAAGTCCTCGGGGCGACGCACCGCGGCCGTGACCGTGTGCCCGGCCTCCAACGCGGCGGCCACCAGCTTCCGGCCGGTCCCACCGTTGGCGCCGAAGATGACAGTATGCATGCCGTGCTCTCCTATCCAGAATTTACGAGGACGATACCATATGAGTTCCATATCAGCTGATCGACGGCACCTCGAGCTGCGCGCCAAGCGGTCGCTGCGAGCGCTCAACAACCAGATCTCGCTGCTCAGCCACCACGTGAGCAGCACCGCCCAGATCAAGGACATCGACCTCGACACCCTCGACTACCTCTCCCAGCACGGCGCCGGGACGCCGAGCGGACTCGCGCAGGGCATCGGGGTGCATCCGGCGACGATGACGGGGATCCTCGATCGCCTCGAGCGAGGCGGCTGGATCCTGCGGGAGCGCGACACCACCGATCGACGGGCCGTGCTCGTCGAGATCGATCCCCGCCGCAACGCGGACCTGGTGGGCCTCTACGCGGGTATGGACGCGGCGATGAACGAGGTCGTCGCCGGGTTCACCGACCAGGAGCTCGACGTCGTCATCGCGTTCCTCGAGCGCGCGACCGCAGCCGGGGTCGGCGCGACCGAGCGGATGAGCGGTCGCGAACGACCCTGACGTCGCGGTCGCGGCGCCACCGCGGCGTCACGGGCCGCCGCTACACTGAGCCAGCCCGTTGCGGGAGTGGTGGAATTGGCAGACACGCAGGATTTAGGTTCCTGTGCTTCGGCATGAGGGTTCGAGTCCCTCCTTCCGCACTCGCCGCACCGCCGCGGCGATCGCCGCACGAGCCGAGGGATGGACGCCGTGCACCTGAGCGCCCTGATCCCCTTCCTCGATCCCGGCTCGCTGATCCACTCGTTCGGGCCGTACGCGATCCTCGGGGTCTGCCTGATCGTCTTCGCGGAGACCGGGCTGCTGATCGGGTTCGTGTTCCCCGGCGACACCCTGCTGATCATCACCGGGCTGCTGTCCCGCCACGACGTGCACGGTCTCGGGGTGAGCATCTGGATCGCGGCGCCCGCGATCGGGGTCGCCGCGTTCCTCGGCGGCGAGATGGGCTACTACATCGGGCGCAAGACCGGCCCGCGGATCTTCGAGCGCCGGGAGAAGGGCCTGTTCAGCCGCGAGCAGGTGGAGCGCACGAACGGGTTCTTCGACAGGTACGGCGCGCTCGCGGTGATCCTCGCCCGGTTCGTGCCGATCGTGCGCACGTTCGCGCCGATCGCCGCGGGCGTCGGACGGATGCCGCAGCGCAAGTACAGCCTCTACAACCTCATCGGCGCGATCGCGTGGGGCTTCGGCATCACGTTCCTCGGGTTCCTGCTCGGCGCCATCCCGCCGGTGCGGTACTTCGTCGTGCACTACATCGACGTGATCCTGCTCGCCGCGGTGGTGCTGAGCCTCGGGCCGACGCTGCTGCACCTGATGAGCAACCGGCGCAAGGCGAAGCGGGCCGCCGAGGACCAGCCGACGGCCGACTAGCGCTCAGGCGTCGAGGCGCGCGGCGAGCGCCCGGAACGCCAGCCCACGGTGGCTGACCGCGTTCTTCTCGTCCGCGGACATCGCCGCGGCCGAGCGGTGCTCCCCGGCGGGCCGGAACAGCGGGTCGTACCCGAAGCCGCCATCGCCCTCGGGCTCGGTCAGCACCTCGCCCGGCCACTCCGCGACCGCTTCGAACCGCTCGTCGCCGGCGACGAGCACGGCGGCGCAGACGAAGTGCGCGCGGCGGTCGGTCTCCCCCGCCAGGCGGGTGAGCAGCAGCGCCCGGTTGTCCTCGTCGCGCCCGGTCCCGGCGTACCGGGCGGAGTGGATGCCGGGCGCGCCCCCGAGCGCCGTGACCTCGATGCCGGAGTCGTCCGCGAGCGCGGGCAGGCCCGTCGCCTCGTGGGCCGCCCTCGCCTTGACGAGGGCGTTCTCGAGGAACGTCGAGCCGTCCTCCACGGGCGAGGGACCGCCGTAGGGCTGCAGGTCCACGCCCGGCAGCAGGGGCGCGAGGATGGCTCGCAGCTCGGCGACCTTGTGCGCGTTGCCGGTCGCGAGCACGATCCGCGGGAACCGGTCGGCGACGGTCACGACTCCGTCCCGGCGCTCACCTCGAGCGCGGCCAGCTGCAGCCGGGTGAGCTCGGTCGTGCCGGCGACGCCGAGCTCGAGCAGCGCATCGAGTTCGCGGCGGTCGAACGGGGCGCCCTCGGCGGTGCCCTGCACCTCGACGAACAGCCCGCGCCCGGTGGTCACGATGTTCATGTCCGTCTCGGCACGCACGTCCTCGGTGTAGGCGAGGTCGAGCAGCGGGATGCCGTCGACGATCCCGACGGAGACGGCGGCGACGCTGTCGAGCAGCGGCTGCGTGCGCTGCCCGAGGAAGCGGTGTTCCCGGCCCCACGCGATCGCGTCGGCGAGCGCCACGTAGGCACCGGTGATCGCCGCGGTGCGCGTGCCCCCGTCGGCCTGGAGCACGTCGCAGTCGAGCACGATCGTGTTCTCGCCGAGCGCCTTCGTGTCCACGACGGCCCGCAGGGCGCGGCCGATCAGCCTGGAGATCTCATGGGTGCGGCCGCCGATGCGGCCCTTCACGCTCTCGCGGTCGCTGCGCTCGTTCGTGGCGCGCGGGAGCATCGCGTATTCCGCGGTCACCCATCCGCGGCCCTTGCCCTGCAGCCACCGCGGCACACCGTTGGTGAACGACGCGGTGCAGAGCACCCGGGTCTCCCCGAACGAGATGAGGGCACTGCCCTCCGCCTGACTGCTCCAGCCCCGCTCGATGGTGACGGGGCGGAGCTGGTCGGGGGCTCGGCCGTCGCGGCGTTCGGTCATCGTGGTCCTCCGGGGATGGCGTGCGGCAGGGAGATGGCGCCGGTGTGCACGAGGTCCACCGACGGCACCTCCGGGCCGAGGAACCGGCGGGCGAGCGTGAGGAACGCGGATGCGCTCGTGCCCGTGGCCTCGAAGACATGACGCGGCGGCGTGGGAGCGGTGCGCAGCAGGTCGTGCTCGACGAGCTGCCGGTACACGTCGTTCGCCGTCTCCTCGGCGCAGGAGACGAGCGCGACGTCGGGGCCCATCACGTACCGGATCGCGCTCGACAGCAGCGGGTAGTGCGTGCAGCCGAGCAGCACCGTGTCGACGCGGGCCGCCTTCAACGGCGCGAGGTACTCCTCCGCCGCCGCGAACAGCTCGGGTCCCGTCGTGACGCCCGCCTCGACGAAGTCGACGAACCGAGGACACGCCGCCTGCACGACCTCGATCTCCGGATCCGCGACGAACGCGTCCACGTAGGCGTTCGAGTTCACCGTGCCGACCGTGCCGATCACGCCGATCCGCTTCGAACGGGTCTGCCGGGCGGCCGCCCGGACGGCGGGCAGCACCACCTCGACGACGGGGATGCCGGCGCCGAGCGTGAACCGCTCGCGGGCGTCGCGGAACATCGCCGCCGACGCGGTGTTGCAGGCGATGACGAGCAGCTTCACGCCCTGGGCGACGAGGTCGTCGAGCACGGCGAGCGCGTAGGCGCGCACCTCGGCGAGCGGCTTCGGACCGTACGGCGAGTGGGCCGTGTCGCCGACGTAGAGGATCGCCTCGTTCGGCAGCTGGTCGAGGACGGCGCGGGCGACGGTGAGTCCGCCGACGCCGGAGTCGAAGACTCCGATCGGTGCATCCGTCACGGGCGGGAAGCCTAACCGGCGCACCCGGGGGCCGCGCTACTCGAGGTCGCGGCGGTGGTGGGTGGCGACGACGATCAGGGTGACGGCGAACGCGAGCAGCACGACGGCGACGACCGCCGCGGGCACGTAGTCCCAGAGGACGAACGAGGAGGGGTGCGCGGACGCGGCGACGAGCCAGGCCGGCACGCCCGGGGATCCGAGCATGGGGGGAAGGGGACCTCTCGGGCAAAAGGTTGCTGCGCCGGGTGGGTGGCCGGCGGATGCGCCGGGTGTGGGTGCACCGGGCGTCCGTCGAGCCTAGGGAATCGGCGCGGCGGCGCGGGAGTACCCAATCCGGGGGTGCCGCCCCGGGCGCACCCCGGTCGGGCTTCGTGCCGCTCCCGGCATGCGCGCGGCGGCACGAACCCCGACCACGAGCGGCGGGATCGATCGTCGTGCTCGGAGGAGCGCCGGGGCCGGCGTCCCTAGGCTGCTGCCGTGAGCAGCACGGCGCTGATGACGGACCGGTACGAGTTGACGATGCTCGACGCGGCGCTCGGGGACGGCACCGCCGACCGGCGCAGCGTGTTCGAGGTGTTCGGTCGGCGCCTGCCCGGCGGCCGCCGCTACGGCGTGCTCGCGGGCACGGGGCGACTCCTCGACGCGATCGAGCGCTTCCGGTTCGAGGAGGCGGAGCTGCACTGGCTCGCCGAGCGGCGGATCGTGTCGGACCGCACCCTCGAATGGCTCGCCGAGTACCGCTTCGGCGGCACGATCAGCGGGTACCGCGAGGGCGAGCTCTACTTCCCCTACTCCCCCCTCCTCACGGTCGAAGGCACCTTCGCCGAGGCCGTGGTGCTCGAGACGCTGCTGCTCAGTGTGCTGAACGCCGACAGCGCGATCGCGACGGCCGCCGCGCGCATGGTGCAGTCCGCCTCGGGCCGGCCGGTCGCCGAGATGGGCTCGCGCCGCGCGCACGAGCGCGCCGCGGTCTCCGCGTCGCGCGCCGCGTGGATCGCCGGCTTCTCCGCCACCTCGAACCTCGAAGCCGGCCGCCGGTGGGACGTGCCGACGATGGGCACCGCGGCCCACGCCTTCACGCTGCTGCACGACTCCGAGGAGGACGCCTTCCGCTCCCAGATCGCGGCCATGGGCGTGGGCACGACCCTGCTCGTCGACACGTACGACATCGCCGAGGGCATCCGCACGGCCGTCCGGGTCGCGGGGACCGGACTCGGGGCGATCCGCATCGACTCCGGTGACCTGCCGGTGGTGATCGGCGAGGCGCGCCGCCTGCTCGACTCGCTCGGGGCGACCGGGACGCGGATCACGGTCACGAACGATCTCGACGAGTACGCGATCGCGGCGCTCGGCGCGATGCCCGTCGACGCGTACGGCGTGGGCACGGCCCTCGTGTCCGGGTCGGGGCATCCGGCCGCGGGGCTCGTCTACAAGCTCGTGGAGCACGTCGACGGGCACGGCGTCCGGCGCAAGGTCGCCAAGCAGTCGAGCGAGAAGGCGGGTCGCGGGGGCCGCAAATGGGCGGTCAGAGCGCTCGACGACGCGGGCCGCGCCGTCGCGGAGCGCGTCGTGATCGCCGAGCAGGAGCCGGATCCGGGCGACGGACGGCCGCTCGTCGTGCCGCTCGTGGTGGAGGGGCGCATCGACCACGCCCACCTCGGCGTCGCCGGGGTGCGGGCGGCCCGGGATCACCACGCGGGCGTCGTCCGCGAGCTGCCGCTCGAGGCGACCCGCCTGTCGAGGGGCGACCCGGCGATCCCGACGGTGTTCGAGGGCGCCTGACCCTCAGTCGCGCAGGGTGTCGTAGATCTTCTTGCAGTCCGGGCAGATCGGGAACTTCTGCGGATCCCGGCCGGGCACCCAGACCTTGCCGCAGAGGGCCCGGACGGGTTTGCCCGTGACCGCCGACTCGACGATCTTCTCCTTCTGCACGTAGTGCGCGAACCGGTCGTGGTCGCCGTCGTCGATCTGCTCGCCGTTGAGCAGCTCCTCGAGCTCACGATCGAGCGTGGAGGTGCCGCCGCCGGGCTCGGTGGTGCTGTCGCGAGGCATGGGCCAAGGGTATGCCGCCGCCGGGAGCGGCGGTGTCACATTCGGACGGCCGAGGCGAGGATCTCCGGCCCTCGGCGCTCGAAGACGCGCGCGCCGAGCTGGAGCCCGATCGCGAAGACCAGGGCACCGATGCCGAGGCCCGCGGCGAGCGAGACGAGGAACCAGCCGTCGCCGTCGAGCACGCCGAGCAGCGCGAACACGATCGCCGGGATCGCGGGCAGGAACTGGCCGAGGAACGTCAGCGACTGCACCGCCGCGGTGAGCCCGCTCGACGAGTTGGGCTGCTGGAACGGCGACGACCCCGGTTGCGGGACCGGGTAGGGCAGCCGGGCGGAGGAGACGGATCCGAGGCCCATGCCGGTGAGGAACAGGCAGCCGGCGACGCCGAGCTCGCCGAACCCGGCGGCGAGGTCCCCGGACAGCGCGCCGGCGATGATCGAGCCGACGATCAGCAGCGGAGCGCCGACGGCGATGACCGGCACGAGTCGGCCGAGCCGGTCGGCGATACCGCGCGTGTGCGCCGCGACGTGCAGCCAGATCGCCGTGCTGTCGTAGGCGATGTCGTTGTGCGACACCCAGCCGAGGAACAGGGCGATGATCGGCACCGGCAGGAGGGCGAGCCACCGGCCCGGCAGGCCGACGAACCCGAGCACGAGCACGATGACGACCGGCGTGATCGGCACGACGAGGATGCTCACCCGATAGCGGACGTCCCGGCTCCAGTAGGTGAGGCTCCGCGCCGCGACCGCCCAGCCGGGCGTCGCCGGCAGCCGCCCGAACCAGCCCAGCCCCCGGTAGGACTGCGGCCGGCCGTGGCGGGTCGGTGTCACGAGCGTCGTCGCGACGAGGGCCCGCCAGGCGAGCGCGAGCAGCCCCGCGGTGACCAGCGCCTCGAGCAGCTGCAGCACCCCGGCGGCGCTCCCGGCGGCCACGGTGGCGGGAGCCGCCCACGAGGCGCCGAGCGGCGTCCAGCCGAGCACGGTGGCGACGACGTCCGCATCGTGGGCGCCGGACGGCCCGAGCTGCACCGTGCTCAGCAGCACGATGATCGGCGACAGCAGCACGAGCCCGACGACGGCGAAGGCGGCGAGCGCCTCCCTGGACCGCCGGGTGGCGAGCAGCAGGCCCGCCGCGGCGGCGCTGATCCGGGCGACGAGCACGCAGATCGCCACGGTGAGGGGGGCGGAGAGCAGGGCGACGAGGAAGGCGCCGGGCGACCGCGACCAGGTGACGATCGTCGCGAGCGCGACGAGGGCGATCACGAGCGCGGGGATCGACGCCAGCGCCGCGACACCGAGCGCGACGGCGAGGCGGGTGCGCTCGAGGCCGAACAGGGCGAACCGCCGGGGATCGAGGGTGTCGTCGACGCCGAGCACGAGGGGCACGACGAGGAACCCGAGCACCGTGATCGACCCCCCGATGACGATCACGGACCGCGCCACGTCCACCGGCGCGAACCGCAGCCCGACGAGCGCGACGACGGCGAGGATCGTGACGGCCGCGCCGTAGAGCAGCCCGATGACGATCCCCACGACCTGCCAGGGGCTGCGGCGGAACGCGTTGGCGGTGAGCTGGAGCTTCAGTCGGAGAAACTGTGCAACCACTCGAGTCCCTCCGCCGCCTTCCGCCCGCCGGCCAGGTCGACGAACCGCTCCTCGAGGCTCTGGTCGCCGCGCACCTCGTCGACCGTGCCGGAGGCGAGCACGCGGCCGCCGATGATGATCGCCACGTGGTCGCAGACCCGTTGGATGAGGTCCATCCCGTGGCTCGACAGCACGACGGTGCCACCGGCCCGTACGTAGCGTTGCAGGATGTCGACGATGTTCGCCGCGGAGACCGGATCGACGGACTCGAAGGGCTCGTCGAGCACGAGCAGCCGGGGGGAGTGGATCATCGCGCAGGCGAGGGCGATCTTCTTCGTCATGCCCGCCGAGTAGTCGGCGACCAGGCGACCGGTGGCGTCCTCGAGCCCGAAGGCCTGCACGAGGTCGGCGCTGCGCTGCTCGACGGTCCTGGCGTCGAGCCCGCGGAGCACGCCGGAGTAGCGCAGCAGCTGCGCGCCCGAGAGCCGGTCGAAGAGGCGGAGCGCGTCGGGCAGCACGCCGATCGCCCGCTTGGCACGCTCCGGCTCCCGCCACACGTCGATGCCGTGCACGTGCACGGAGCCGGCGTCCGGCCGGAGCAGCCCGGTGATCATCGAGAGCGTGGTCGTCTTGCCGGCGCCGTTCGGGCCGACGATCCCGTAGAACGAGCCGGGCTGCACGACGAGGTCGATGCCCGCGACCGCGAGCGTCGGACCGAACCGCTTCACGAGTCCGTCGATCCGGAGCACGGGGCGGTGCTTCAGGCGGCCCGAGGTCGCGTCGGGCACGGGGGCCGGGGCGGGCTCCCCCGCGGTGGGCGCGACCGGTGCGGGCGCGGCCTGCGCTGCCGGTGGGACCGGCTCGGCGACCGGCAGCCGCAGCGTCGCCTCGGCGGTCACCGGCAGGAGCTCGGTGGTCTCCTCCGGTTCGGCCCGCTGCGGCGCCGGCGCGACGGACGGGAGCTCCTTCGTGGCCCGTTCAGCCGCCTCCGCCGGCGGGAGCCCCCCGGCCGGCGGCTCCCCGGCGACCACGGCGGGGTCGGCCTCGGCCTTCCGGCCGCGCGTGCGCACGGTGTCGG
>DASYJR010000198.1:0-8969 GCA_035996305.1 Amnibacterium sp.
CGATCGGCGGCTTCAACGGCAGCGACCCGTCGCCGACGCTCGCCGAGTTCGAGCAGGACGTGGCGTCCGGGAAGATCCACTACTTCCTCGCCGCCGGCATGCGAGGCGGCAACTCGAACGGGGGATCGAACGCCTCCGCCCAGATCTCGGCGTGGGTCGCCGCGCACTTCACGGCGCAGACCGTGGGCGGCGTGACCCTCTACGACCTGTCGGGCGCCGCCTCCGGCTCGGGCGCCGGCGCCTGACCGCACCCGCCACGTTCCGCGCCCGATGAAGGGCGGAACGTGGCGCGTGTGCGTCGGCGTGGGGGAGGGTGACGGGGTGGCTGTCGTCGTGCTCGCCCCGAACGCGTTCAAAGGATCGATCGGGCCCCTCGCCGCGGCCGAGGCGCTCGCCGCGGGCTGGGCCCGCGTCCGCCCGGGCGACGAGGTGCGCCTCGTGCCCATGGCCGACGGCGGCGACGGGACCCTCGAGGCCCTCGGCGCCGTCGAGCCGGCGACACCGCAGCACGCGCTTGTGCCCGGGCCCGTCGGGGGCGTGCTCGCGATGCGGTGGATCCTCTCGGAGGACGGCACGGCCACCCTCGAACTCGCCGCCGCCGGCGGACTCGCCGTCCTCGCGGGCTCGCCCCTCGACCCGCGGGTCCGCGCCGCCAGGGCGGACACCCTCGGCCTCGGCACCGCCGTGCGGGTCGCGCTCCAGCGCGGCGCGACCGAGATCGTGCTCGCGATCGGCGGCAGCGGCTCCAGCGACGGCGGTGCGGGGTTCCTCGCCGCCCTCGGCGCCCGGCTGCTCGATGCCGAGGACTGCCCGATCCCGCCGGGGAACGCCGGCCTCGCCCGCCTCGACCGCGTCGACGTGACCCGCCTCGTGCGCCCGCCCGTGAAGGGAGCGGTCGTGCTCACCGACGTCACCAACCCGCTGCTCGGACCGGCCGGCGCCGCCGCCGTCTTCGCGCCGCAGAAGGGTGCGGCGCTCGAGGACCTGCCGGTGCTCGAGGCCAACCTCGTCCGGTTCGCCGACCGGCTCGCAGCCGTCCTGCCCGCGGACCCGTCGGTACCGGGCGCCGGCGCGGCCGGCGGCCTCGGTTTCGGCCTGCACGCCTGGGGCGCTCGCATCGCCGACGGGGCCGCGGAGGTGGCCCGCCGCGCCGGGCTCGCGGACGCGCTCGCGGGCGCGGCCGCGGTGGTGACGGGGGAGGGGCGCTACGACGCGCAGACCGCGAGCGGCAAAGCGCCGGCCCGGGTGCTGGCGCTCGCCGCCGCCGCCCGCGTCCCCGCCCTGCTCGTCGCCGGGGCGATCGACGCGCCGACGACCGGCTGGGCCGACGCCGTCTCGCTCACCGAGCTCGCCCACGGCGCCGACCGTCCCCTCCGCGACCCCGCCAGATGGCTCGCCGAGGCGGCGATGGTGCTGGCCGAACGCGCCCGACTGGACGACTGAGACCGTCGCGCAGCATCGGCTGGACGAGCGGATCCGCAGTCGACGGCCCCATCCGGAACCGATACCGTCGCCCCATGCGGATCCTCGTCGTCGGTGCCGGTGGAGTGGGGGACGCGATCGCGAAGATCGCTGCGACCCGGAGCTTCTACGAGGCGGTGGTCGTCTCGGACTACGACGTCTCGCGGGCGGAGCGCACCGTCGCGTGGATCGCCGAGCACCACGGAGCCGAGACGGCCGCACGGTTCGGCACGGCGAGGATCGACGCGTCCGACCCGGACGGCGTGGCCGCGGTCGCCCGGGAGCACCGCATCAGCCACGTGATGAACGCCGTCGAGCCCAAGTTCGTGCCGCCGGTGTTCGCGGGAGCGCTCGCCGCCGGGGCCGACTACCTGGACATGGCGATGAGCCTCTCGGAGCCGCACCCCATCGAGCCCTTCAGCCGGCCGGGCGTCAAGCTCGGCGACGACCAGTTCGAGCAGGCGGCGGACTGGGAGACCGCGGGTCGCCTGGCCCTCGTCGGCATGGGCGTCGAGCCGGGCCTCAGCGACGTGTTCGCCCGGTACGCGGCGGACCGCCTCTTCTCGCAGATCGACGAGCTCGGTACCCGGGACGGCGCGAACCTGGTCGTGCGCAACGAGGCCGGCGAGGAGGTCTTCGCGCCGTCGTTCAGCATCTGGACGACCCTCGAGGAGTGCCTGAACCCGCCGGTGATCTGGGAGCGCGACAGCGGCTGGACCACGACCGCGCCGTTCTCCGAGCCCGAGGTGTTCGAGTTCCCCGAGGGCATCGGCCCGGTCGAGTGCGTGAACGTGGAGCACGAGGAGGTGCTGCTCATGCCGCGCTGGCTCGATGCGAGGCGCGTCACGTTCAAGTACGGGCTCGGGGCGGAGTTCATCGGGATCCTGCGTACCCTCCGCGACCTCGGCCTCGCGTCCACCGTGCCGCTGCGCGTCCGCAGCGCGAACGGGCCCGTCGAGGTGGCGCCGCGCGACGTCGTCGCCGCCGCGCTGCCGGACCCGGCCACCCTCGGTCCGCGGATGGAGGGCAAGACCTGCGCGGGCGTCTACGTCACCGGCACCGGCATCGACGGCTCGCCCCGGGCGGTGTACCTGTACCACGTCGCCGACAACGCGGACACGATGCGGGACTACGCGAGCCAGTGCGTGGTGTGGCAGACCGCCCTGAACCCGGTGATCGCGCTCGAGCTGCTCGCCACGGGCGTGTGGTCGGGTGTCGGCGTGCTCGGGCCCGAGGCGTTCCCGGCGGACCCGTTTCTCGACCTGATGGCCCGCAGCGCCGCCGACGGCGGATACGGCCAGCGGTGGGGCCTGGAGGAGCGGGAGCCCGTCAGCCGATCGTGAGCGTCGCCGTGATGGCGATGCTCACGCAGCACACGAGCCCGATCGTGATCATCAGCAGGTTGCCGCGCCACGGGTGACGCTCGCTCCAGCGCAGGATGCCCGGTCGCGTGTGACGCAGATCGTGCAGAGTCATGGGGGTGTCGACCGTCTCGACGAGCACGTCGAAGTGGCGCAGGACCGTGCGCATGTGCTGGTCGCTCCAGCTGGCACCGCTCATCCGCAGCAGCGTGCGCTCCTCCGCATCGAGCACGAAGAGCTGCCGCCGGGTCTGCACGCTCTGCGTGTCGTAGAGGGCGAGCAGCACCGCGGACACCACCGCCTCGCGGGGCGTGCGGCGGGTGCGGCCGAGCAGGCCGTGCTCGACCATGCCGTCCGGATGCAGCACGAGGCGGGCGCGTGAGAACCGCCACGCGACGAGCGCCGCGATGACCAGGGTCACGGCGGCGGCGACGGACACCGGACCGATCCGGCCGCCCGTGCTCGCGATGACGAACGCCGTGGCGTAGACCGGCACGACGGCGGCGACGAGGGAGCCGACGATGGGCAGCCAGTACCGCTGCCGGAACGGCTTCAGGGTCACCGTGCCCACGGCGCGCGCAGCGTGGGCGGTCGTCGTCATGCCGGGCAGAGTACGGCCGATGGACGGCCGGTCGCAGTCCCCAGAACGGAGCGCACCCTCCTCGCACCCGGATTGGGGGCGGCGCGGCGCCCGCTGCGGCTCGTACCGTTCCGGCATCGGTCGTCCCCCGAGCCGCACCCACGGCGACGACCGGCGAAGGACCCGACATGCACGAGGACGATCTCACGCTGCCGTTCTGCGCCTCCTGCCACGAGGCGTTCGTGGCCCGCGGCGACGCCGACGACCGCCACTGGGAGTGCCCCGCATGCGGCGCCGAGCTGCGCTGACGCCGCTGCTCACGGCGTCGCGAGCGGTTGCGATCACGTCGCGCCCACCGACGGTGACACCGGGCCGACGCCATTCCTCTTGCGGGTGACGTCATACTGGTGTCACCATGACGTCATGGATCTCGATCGGTACGTGATCGAGCTGCAGGAGCAGCTCTCGAAGGTGGTCGTCGGCGACGATGCGGCACTCGCCGTCGCCGATCGGCTCTCGGGCGCGCTGGACGCCGCCGTCCGGCTCGTGCTGCTCGAGGTGCTGAGCGACGCCGCGGGGGAGATCACCCGCGAGCTCGCCCCCGGGTCCGTCGACGTCCGCCTGCGCGGTCGCGACCCCGAGCTGCTCGTGTCGCGCGGGACGACCGTGGAGCCGGGGGCCGATGCGCGGATCGACGCCGAGGACGTCCCCGACGACGGCGCGACCTCCCGCACGACGCTGCGGCTGCCGGACCGCCTCAAGGCGCAGGTCGAGGCCGCGGCCGCGGAGGAGGGGATCTCGGTGAACGCCTGGCTCGTCCGGGCCGTCGCCGGTGCGGTCGCGCCGAGGAGCAGGCGTACGGGCCGCAGCGCCCGCGTCGGCGACAGCTTCACCGGATGGGTGCGGTGAGCGGGATGAGCGCCCAGGTGGACGCGGGGACGGCGGGCCCGATCGACGTCGTGATCGAGGTGGGCGTCGGGCATGTCGAGCTCGTGGCGTCCGACGACCTGCGTGTCCGCGGCGCGGTGACGCCGTCGAGCGCCGTGCGATCCGGTGACGTCGCGCTCGCCCGTGACGCCTCCGCGGCGTTCCGGGACGGCGTGCTGCGCATCGCCGTCCCGCGCCGCATGAACCTGTTCGGGCGCACGGACTCCGTGGAGGTGCGCGCCGAGGTGCCCGCCGGTTCCACCGTCCGGATCGATTCCGCCTACGGCTCCGTGCGGCTGCGCGGGACCTTCGGTGACGCCCGCATCGCCGCCAAGTACGGCGCCGTGACGATCGACCGGGTCGGGGATCTCGACCTGACCGCCCCGTACGGCGAGGTGGAGGTCGCCGCGGTCCGCGGCCGGCTCGACCTCGTGGCCGGCCACGGGCACGCGCGCATCGAGCGGGTGGGCGGAACGAGCCGCGTCAAGGCGTCGCACGGCAGCGTCGAGCTCGGCACGGCCGTCGGCTCGGTCGAGGCGTCGCTCGCGGGGGCCCTCACGATCGATCGGGCGCTCACCGACGTCACCGCGCGCAGCGCGTACGGGCGGATCCGGATCCGGGAGGTCACGAGCGGGGTCGTCCGCCTCGAGAACGGCTACGCCGACGTGGAGGTCGGCATCCCGGCGGGGGTCGCCGCCTGGGTCGACGCATCCTCCGCCCACGGATCGGTGCGGAACGAGCTCGAGCCGGGTGGGGACGCGGGCCCCGCTCCCGGCGCGGGCTCGGTGCAGCTGCACCTCTCCACGAACTGGGCCGACGTCGTGCTCCGCCGGGCGCCGGCCACCACCGCCCCGCGACCGTCCGAAGCAGGAGCATCATGACCACCGCAGTCCTCGCCGAAGGACTCCGCAAGCGGTACGGCAGGGCCGTCGTGCTCGACGGCGTCGACCTCGAGGTGCCGAGCGGGAGCGTCTTCGCGCTGCTCGGGCCGAACGGCGCAGGCAAGACCACCGTCGTCCACATCCTCAGCACCCTGGTGCGGCCCGACGCCGGGGAGGTCGGCGTCGCCGGTCACGACCTGCGCACCGACCCCGACGGCATCCGCCGCAGCATCGGGCTCACCGGCCAGTTCGCCGCCGTGGACGACCTGCTCACCGGTGAGGAGAACCTGCGTCTCATGGCGTCGCTCCGCCACCTCGACGCGCGCACGGCACGGACCCGCGTCGCCGACCTGCTCGATCGGTTCGAGCTGACGGGCGCGGCCCGGAGCCGGATCGCGACCTACTCGGGCGGCATGCGGAGGCGGCTCGACCTCGCGATGACGCTGATCGGCGGCCCCCGGGTCGTGTTCCTCGACGAGCCCACCACCGGCCTCGACCCGCGCAGCCGCCAGACCATGTGGGCGCTCGTCCGCGACCTCGTGGCCGACGGCGTGACCATCGTGCTCACCACTCAGTACCTGGAGGAGGCGGACCGCCTCGCCGATCGCATCGGCGTGCTCGACCGGGGCCGGATCGTGGCGACGGGGACGCCCGAGGAGCTGAAGCGGCTCGTTCCCGGCGGCCACCTCCGGCTCGGCTTCCCGACGTCGCAGCAGCTGGACGCCGCGCGCGCGCTCCTCGCCGACGCCGAACCCGTCGCCGATGCCGAGCGACTCGCGCTCGACGTGCCGGGCACCGGCGACGTCGCCCATGTGCGGCGGGTGCTCGACCGCCTCGCGTCGGCCGGCGTCGAGGTCGACGACATCGGCATCCACACGCCGGACCTCGACGACGTGTTCTTCGCCCTCACCGGTGGTCCCTCGGCCGCCACGACCCCGGAAGGAACGGCGCCATGACCGCCATCACCCTCGCCGCAGCGGACTCGGTCACGATGCTGCGACGCTCCCTGCTCCACCAGCTGCGCTACCCGGGCCTGACCGGCTTCGTGATCGGCATCCCGGTCGTGCTGCTGCTGCTGTTCGTCTACGTCTTCGGCGGCACCCTCGGTGCGGGTCTCCCCGGCGGCTCGGCCCACGGCACCGACCAGCGGTACCTCGCCTACGTGGTGCCGGGCATCCTCCTGATCGGCGTCGCCGGGATCGCGACGGGCGCTGCCATCGGCATCGCCAAGGACATGACGGAGGGGATCGTCGCCCGCTTCCGCTCCATGGCGATCTCACGCGGGGCGGTGCTCACCGGCCACGTGCTCGGCAACACGATCCAGGGCATGCTCTGCCTCGTCGCCGTGCTCGCCGTCGCGCTGCTCATGGGCTTCCGGCCCACGGCCGGCCTGCCCGGCTGGCTCGGGCTCGCCGGCGTGTTCGCGCTGATCTGCCTCGCGATCTCGTGGCTGTCCGTGGCGCTCGGCATGGTGGCCGGATCCGTGGAGTCCGCCAGCAACCTGCCGATGTTCCTCACCCTGCTGCCGTTCCTCGGCAGCGGGTTCGTGCCGACCGCCTCGATGCCCGCGTGGCTGCGCGTCTTCGCCGACTGGCAGCCGTTCACGCCCTTCATCGAGACCGTGCGGGCGCTCCTCTTCGGCACGGACCCCGGACTCGACGGATGGCTGACCCTCGCCTGGTGCGCCGTGATCGGCGTCGGCGGCTGGCTCTGGGCCCGCGCGCTCTACGTGCGCAGGTCGGTGCACTGAGGGCGTAGGACTGCCGGCCGCACGGCCGGGACCGGTCACGATCCGCCGGGCTCCCGGGCCACGCCGGCGGAGGCGACGGCAGCCAGCTCGCCGAGCACGGCGCGCTGGATGTCGGCCATGGAGCGTCGCTCGCCCTCGCCGATCCACTGCTGGAACGCGATGCCGAACACCGTGACGCCCGATTCCGCCGCGAGGGTCGCCGCGGGTTCCGGCACGCCGCGTCGTCGCAGGCCGTCGCCGACGGCCGACGCGAGCTCGGCGAGCTTGTGCCGCTCGCGTTCGAGCAGAGAGGCGTTGCGCGTGATGACCAGCTGCCGCTGCCGCGAGTAGGACCGCCGCTCGTCGGGGAAGAACTCGGCGGCGGCGTCGAGCGCCGCGCCGACCATCCGGATCGGGGACGTACCGGCGGGCGCGTCGTCGAGGCCGGCGAGGAACGCACCGGCCAGCCGCTGCTGCCCGTCGAACAGCGCCTCCCGCTTGTCGCTGAAGTGGCGGAAGAAGGTGCGCTCGGTGAGCCCGACCGACGCGGCGATCTCCGCCGCCGTCGTCTCCTCGAACCCGCGGGTCGCGAACAGCTCGAGGGCCGCGGCCTGCAGCCGCTCGCGCGCTCCCGGATCCCATCGCACCACGCCTCGATCGTAGTGAAGTCAGCGACCGACATGCGCGTGTAGGGTGATGTCCGCCACAGACATCACATCGAGTGCGGTGTGGGGATCAGGAGGAGCACCATGCGCGTATTCGTCACGGGAGCATCGGGCTGGATCGGATCGGCGGCCGTCGACGAGCTGCTCCGGTCCGGCCACGAGGTCGAGGCGCTGGCCAGGTCCGATGCGTCCGCCGCCGCCGTCCAGGCCAAGGGGATGCGGGTGCGGCGAGGGGACCTCGACGACCCCGACGCGCTGCGGGCCGGAGCCGCGGCCGCCGATGCGGTGCTGCACCTCGCGAACAAGCACGACTTCTCGAATCCGGCCGTCTCGGACGCCGCGGAGCGCCACGCGGTGCAGGTGCTCGGCGAGACGCTGGTGGGATCGGGACGGCGGCTCCTGATCGCGTCGGGCGTCGCGGGGCAGGCGCAGGGGCGCCCGGTCACCGAGGCCGACGCGTCGCCGTTCCACGGTCCCGACGCGCCGCGCGGCGGCAGCGAGAACCTCGCCCTCGAGTTCGTGGAGCAGGGGGTGCATCCGGTCAGCCTGCGGTTCGCGCCGACCGTGCACGGCCGAAGGGACCACGGGTTCGTCGCCGTGCTCGCCGCGGTCGCCCGGCAGAAGGGCGTCTCGGCGTACCCCGGGGATGGGACGAACCGTTGGCCGGCCGTGCACCGCTCGGATGCGGCGCGGCTCGTCCTGCTCGCGCTCGAGGGGGCGCCGGCCGCGTCGCGGGTCCACGCCGTCGCCGAGGAGGGGGTGCCGACGCGTGCCATCGCGGAGGCGCTCGGGCGTGCGCTCGATCTGCCCGTGGCCTCGGTGCCCGCGACCGAGGCGTTGGAGCACGTCGGGTGGATCGGCCGGTTCTTCGCGATGGACCTCCTCGCGACGAGCGCGGCGACCCGCGAGCTGTTCGGGTGGGACCCGACCGGGCCGACCCTCGTCGCCGACATCGAGGACGGCGCCTACTCGGCCTGACCGCACCGACCCCCGGCGGGTGGGGATGTCCTGCGCGTCGCCACGCTCCTCAGCGGCGGCGCACATGGCCTCGCCGGGCGCCGCGGCACCGCGTGCACCAGGAGGAGTTCGAGTCCTCCGGCATCCGTCGAGCCGCCATGGGGTGGACTTGGCTGCATGTCCCGCGTCCTCATCACTGGATCCGCCGACGGCCTCGGCCGGGCTGCCGCCGAGACCCTCCTCCGCGCCGGGCACGACGTGATCGTGCATGCCCGCAGCCGCGATCGGCTGACCGCGGTGCAGCACCTGCTCGACGGCGGTGCGGACGGCGTCGCCGGCGACCTCGACGACCTCGAGCGGACCCGGTCGGTCGCGGAGCAGGTGAACGCGCTCGGGCCGGTCGACGCG
>DASYJR010000199.1:0-4805 GCA_035996305.1 Amnibacterium sp.
GCGCGCGGATCCTCAGCGCCTAAGGTCCGGGACCGATCGGACGAGGTGCGCGGGAACCGCCCGACCGCCTCTTAGGGGCCAAGGACCCCGTTCCATCACGTGACCGAAGTCGAACCGCGTGCTGCAGGCGCCCCGCGCGCCGCAGTCCTCTCCCGCAGTCGTCTGGCGACCCTCCGGATCGCCGAGCTCCGCGACATCGCGGCATCCCTCGGCATCGGCGACGTCTCCACTCTCCGAAAGGGTTCCCTCGTGGACGCCATCTCAGACAGCTACGACACCGATACCCGCGAGCCGGGGGCCGCTCAGGCCGACCAGGCGAGCACCGACACCGCCTCCGGCGAGACCGAGGCCTCCGCGCCCGAGCAGTCGACGCCGGAGCCCACCGCTCCCGAGCCGTCGCCGATCCCAACGCCCGAGCCCGCGACCGTCCCGGCGCCCGAGCCCGCTCCCGTCGCCGAGGCCGAGACGCCCGACGAGGCCGTCGCAGCCGAGCCCGCGGTCGCCGAGCCCGCGGTCGCCGAGCCCGCCGTCGACGAGCAGGCCGCCGCTGAGCCTGCCGTCGACGAGCCCCTCGCCGAGCAGCAGGCGGAGGAGGACGAGGCGGGGGTGACGCCGAAGCCCGCCGCCGACCATCTCAACGCCGGCATCACCGGCATCGCCGAGGACCTCCAGCAGCTGCAGCGCCGCGAGACCGGCGAGGCCCCGGACGAGAACCAGCACGACGGACAGCACCCGACCGACTCCGGCGACGGCGCCGAGGGCGGCGCCGAGACCGACGGCCCGCGCCGCGGCCGCGGCCGCAACCGCAACCGCGGGCAGAACCGCAACGCCCAGGGGGCGCAGAACGGCGCCCAGCCGCAGGGCGGTCAGCCGCAGGGCGGCCAGAACGGCCAGCAGCAGAAGGCGCAGGAGGCCCCCGAGGTCCAGCCCGAGCGTCAGCCGCAGCCGGAGCGCCAGCAGCAGCAGTCCGAGCGCCAGCAGCAGCAGCAGGAGCGCCAGCAGGCCGCCCAGCAGCAGGACGGCGAGGGGCGCCGCGGCCGCTACCGCGACCGCAAGCGCCGCGGCACGAACGAGTGGGACGAGCCCGAGATCCGGGACGACGACGTCCTCATCCCGATCGCCGGCATCCTCGACGTGCTCGACAACTACGCCTTCGTGCGCACCTCCGGGTACCTGCCGGGCGCGAACGACGTGTACGTCTCCCTCGGCCAGGTGAAGAAGTACCACCTGCGCAAGGGCGACGCGGTCGTCGGGGCCATCCGTCAGATTCCCGAGGGCGAGCAGCCGGCGCGGCAGAAGTACAACGCGCTGGTGAAGGTCGACTCGATCAACGGGCTGCCCGTGCCGCAGGCCGAGGGCCGCGTCGAGTTCTCGCAGCTCACCGCCCTCTACCCGCAGGAGCGCCTGCGCCTCGAGACGGAGTCGCAGAAACTCTCGACGCGTGTCATCGATCTCGTCGCGCCGATCGGGAAGGGCCAGCGCGGCCTCATCGTGTCCCCGCCGAAGGCGGGCAAGACGCTGATCCTGCAGGCCGTCGCGAACGCGGTCACCAAGAACAACCCCGAGGCCCACCTCATGGTCGTGCTCGTCGACGAGCGGCCCGAGGCGGGCACCGAGATGCAGCGCACCGTGAAGGGCGAGGTCATCGCCTCGACCTTCGACCGGCCCGCCGAGGACCACACGACGGTCGCCGAGCTCGCCATCGAGCGCGCGAAGCGGCTCGTGGAGCTCGGCTACGACGTGGTCGTGCTGCTCGACTCGATCACCCGGCTCGGCCGCGCCTACAACCAGGTCGTGCCCGCCTCCGGCCGGGTGCTGCCCGGCGGCGTGGAGGCCGCGGCGCTCTACCCGCCGAAGCGCTTCTTCGGTGCGGCGCGGAACATCGAGAACGGCGGCTCGCTCACCATCCTCGCGACCGCGCTCGTCGAGACCGGGTCGCGCACCGACGAGGCGATCCTCGAGGAGTTCGCGGACACCGCGAACATGGAGCTGCGGCTCTCCGGCGCCCTCGCCGAGAAGCGCATCTTCCCCGCCGTCGACGTGGCCGCCTCCGGCACCCGCCGCGAGGAGCTCCTGATGGGGCCGGACGAGGTCAAGGTCACCTGGAAGCTCCGCCGCGCGCTCGCCGGCCTGGAGACCCAGGCGGCCCTCGACATCGTGCTCGGCAAGATGAAGGAGACCGCCTCGAACGTCGAGTTCCTGGTGCAGATGCAGAAGTCGCTGCCGGACCCGGGCGAGTGACCGCCTCCACCGGCTCGGACTTCGCGTCGGTGGCCCCGCTCGTCGCGGAGCACGCGGACCTCGAGCGCCAGCTCGCCGACCCGGCGCTCCACGCCGACGCCGGGCGCGCGCGACGCGTCGGACGCCGGTACGCGGAGCTCGGGCAGATCGTCGCCGCGCACACCGCGTGGCGACAGTTCGCCGACGATCTCGCCGCCGCCCGCGAGCTCGGCGCCGAGGATCCGGCGTTCGCCGCCGAGGTCCCCGACCTCGAAGTCGCCGAGGGCGAGGCGGCCGAGAAGCTGCGCCGTCTGCTCATCCCGCGCGATCCGGACGACGGCCGGGACGTGATCCTCGAGATCAAGGCGGGGGAGGGTGGCGAGGAGTCGGCGCTCTTCGCGGCCGACCTCCTGCGGATGTACCTGCACTACGCCGAGTCGAAGGGCTGGCGCACCGAGCTGCTGGAGCGCACCGAGAGCGACCTCGGCGGGTACAAGGACGTGCAGGTCGCCATCAAGGGCTCCTCGAACGACCCGGCGCAGGGCGTCTGGGCCCACCTCAAGTACGAGGGCGGGGTGCACCGCGTCCAGCGCGTGCCGAAGACCGAGGCGCAGGGGCGCATCCACACCTCCGCGGTCGGCGTGCTCGTCTTCCCCGAGGTCGACGAGCCCGAGGAGGTCGTGATCGACCCGAACGACCTGAAGATCGACGTCTTCCGGTCGAGCGGCCCGGGGGGGCAGAGTGTGAACACGACGGACTCGGCGGTGCGGATCACGCATCTGCCGACGGGCATCGTCGTGTCGATGCAGAACGAGAAGAGCCAGCTGCAGAACCGCGAGGCCGGCCTGCGCGTGCTCCGCGCCCGGCTGCTCGCCGCGCAGCAGGAGGCCGCGGAGGCCGAGGCGTCCGCCGCGCGGCGGAGCCAGGTGCGCACCGTGGACCGCTCCGAGCGGATCCGCACCTACAACTTCCCCGAGAACCGGATCAGCGACCACCGCACCGGCTACAAGGCCTACAACCTCGATCAGGTGCTCGACGGGGCGCTCGAGCCCATCGTGCAGTCGGCGATCCAGGCCGACGACGCCGCACGGCTGCAGGCGCTGGCCGACACCCCCGCGTGACGGACGCGGGGGAGGCTCTCGCCGCCGCCGCGCGCGTCCTGGCCGCGGCCGGGGTCGAATCGGCGCGGGCCGACGCCGAGACCCTGCTCGCCCACGAGCTCGGCACGACCCGCGGGCGGGTGCAGGCGCTCGCCGTCGCCGGGGGCGCCGTCGATCCCGCGGCGCTCGCCCGGTTCGCGCGGCTGGTCGAACGTCGCGCCGAGCGGGAGCCGCTGCAGCACCTCACCGGACGGGCGGGCTTCCGTACCATCGAGCTCGCGGTCGGTCCCGGGGTTTTCGTGCCGCGGCCGGAGACCGAGGTCGTCGCCCAACTCGCGATCGATGCCGCTCGAGGCATGGACCGGCCGGTCGTGGTCGACCTCGCCACCGGCAGCGGTGCCATCGCGCTCGCCGTGGCGGCGGAGGTGCCGGGGGCGACGGTCACCGGCGTCGAACGGAACCCCGCCGCCCTCGCCTGGGCCCGGCGCAACGCGACCGCGCTCGCCCTCCCGAACGCGCGGATCCTCGAGGGCGACCTCGCCGACGCGCTCGGCGAGCTGGACGGCACCGTCGACGTGTTGGTCTCCAACCCGCCCTACATCCCGGATGGGATGGTCCCGCGGGACCCCGAGGTGCGGCTCCACGATCCGGCCGACGCCCTCTTCGGCGGCCCCGACGGCCTCGACCCGATGCGGGCGGTCGTGTCGACGGCCGCGCGGCTCCTCCGCTCCGGCGGACTGCTCGTGGTCGAGCACGGCGAGCGCCAGGGCGCCGAGGTGCGGGCCCTCCTGCCCGCTCCCGCCTGGCGCGATGTCGCGACCCACCGCGACCTCACGGACCGGGACCGCGCCACGACGGCCCGCCGCGCCTGACCGAGTGCGGGGTGGGGGACCGGGCGGGATGAGCGGGCCCGGTACCATGACGGCATGGCGACGGTGGTCGATTGCGCCGACCCGGTCTCGTTGCTCCCGGGCATGCGTGAAGCCCGCGCCGCGATCTCCCGCGGCGATCTCGTCGTCATGCCCACCGACACCGTCTACGGCATCGCCGCGGACGCGTTCCAGCCGATGGCGGTCCGCCGCCTGCTGATGGCGAAGGGCCGCGGGCCCGACGCGCCGCCGCCCGTGCTCGTGCCCACGCGGAACACGCTCGAGGCGCTCGCCGAGACGGTGCCCGACGCGGTCGTCGCGCTCACCGACCGGTTCTGGCCGGGCGCGCTGACGGTGATCCTGCCGGCGCGGGCGACCCTCGCCTGGGACCTCGGCGAGACGCACGGCACCGTCGCGCTGCGGATGCCCGACGACCGCATCGCGCTCGAGCTGCTGGCCGAGACCGGCCCGCTCGCCGTCAGCTCCGCGAACCTCACCGGACAGCCGCCCGCCACGAACGCCGAGGACGCCGTCGAGCAGCTCGGCGACGTGATCGACGTCTACCTCGACAACGGCCCGACGCCCGGGCCCGTACCGTCCACGATCATCGACGCCA
>DASYJR010000200.1:0-18614 GCA_035996305.1 Amnibacterium sp.
CGGCGACCTCGAGGTCGGCGGTCGTGTGGCCGACGGCCACCCGCACGCCGGCGGCGGTGAAGGCGCGGACGGCGTCGAGGGCGCCGGGCAGCTCGGGTGCGATCGTGACGAGGGCGAGCGTGCCGCCGGCCGCCGCGAGGAGGGCGTCGACCGCCGCGGGGGTGGGCACGGTGAGCGCCGCCGGGTCGTGGGCACCCTTGTTGTCCGGACTGAGGAACGGTCCCTCGAGGTGCACGCCGAGCAGGAGCGGATCCGCCCGCACGACCGGGGCGAGTGCGCGGAGCGTCGCGGCGAGCCGGTCGACGGGGGCGCTGACGAGGGAGAGGACGCTGCGGGTGGTGCCGTGGGCGCGGTGTGTGCGGAGCACCTCGGCGACGGCCCCGGGACCGTCGGCGACGTCGGCGCCGCCGCCGCCGTGGACATGCACGTCGACGAAGCCGGGGGTGAGGACCCGGCCTGCGGCGTCGAGCACCTCGCCGTCGTGCTCCGGAGGGAGGCCCTCGCCGCGGGCGACGACCCGGCCGCGCGCGAAGTGGACCCAGCCGCCGTCGACCACCGTGCCGCCGGAGACGATCCGGGCGCCGGTGATCAGCAGGGGGCGGTCCTCGTCCACCTCGGGCATGGCACCTCCGGCTTCAGGCTATCGACGCCCGCGCGCTTAGCTGCGGGTCGCGCGGCCCGAGAATCCCGACGACGTCCAGTGCAGGGTGACCGTCGTGATCGACGCGGTGCTCCACCTGCCGCCCGTGTTCCTGGCCTGCACGGTGAGCACGTAGGTCGGCAGCCGCTTCGGCACGGTGGTCGACGCGTGGTGCGCGGCCGAGCGGAACGCGGCGGTCAGCGACCGATGCGACGAGGACAGCGACCAGGTGTGCGAGTACACGGTCCTGCCGCTGCGCTTGCCCATGATCGTGACGCGGTAGCCGTCGATCGACCGGTGACCGGTGAAGGTCGGCGCGGTCCAGCCGATGCCGAGACGGGTCCAGGCGACCTTCGGCCAGGCCGTCACGGGCGTGCCCGGGTTGGTGGCGGGCGTCGGCGCGGCCGGAGCCATCGCCGGCGTGGGCAGCGCGGTCCCGGGAGCGGGGCCGCTCGAGACGTCGCCGTCCGGGCCGTACTGGCTCGGCGTGAACTGGAAGGTCTGCGCAGCCCCGGCGCCGATCTCGTTCGTCGCGGCGACGGAGAGCGTGTAGGTCGTGTCGTAGGCGAGTCCCGCGAAGTCCGCCGAGGACCGGCCCGCGCCGGTGCTCGGCGCCGTCTGCAGGGATCCGTCCGAGCCGGTCAGCGTCGCGACGTACCCGGTGACGGGGTGCCGCACCATGTCGTCGTAGCCCCCCGTGCCGTCCCAGTGGACGGCGAGACCGGCGGAGGCGGTGCCCGCGGTGCGCACCGTGGTGCTGAACGCGTCGACCTGCGCCGGAGCGGTGGCGTCCAGGCTGCTCGAGAAGCCGTAGATCCAGGACGCCTCCAGCGAGTAGCGCTCCACGAAGGCCCAGTCGAGCTTCGCGAACCCACCGGCGCCCCAGGAGGTGCCCCACTGGTTCTCGACGGTCACGCCGGTGGAGTCGTAGCCGACGACGAGCACCATGTGGCCGCCGAGGCTGTGCGCCCCGGCGGGGATCGAGCTCGCCCGCAGCAGCGGGTGCGAGGCGTTCAGCGTCTCGAACGCCGGGAACACCGGGATGCCGAGGGCGACGGGGTGCTGCTCCGACAGGGCGGTCTCGATGGCGGTCCTGCCCGCGCTGCCCGGCCTCGCGGATCCGAAGACGTTGTAGAGGTAGTGCGGCGCCGTGACGGTGTGCGCGGCTGCCGCCGCCCGCTCCGCCGCCGTCGGCGCGTGCTTCCAGTCGTAGTCGCCCGCGGGGTAGGACGTGCTCGGCGCGATGCCCTGCGCCGTGAGGATCGTGTAGGCGTCGAGGCTGGTGGATCCGCCGTCGTACGGCAGGTGGTCCTGGGAGTAGACGTACATGGGCGCGTAGGTGCGGCTGCTGCCGCTGCGGACGCTGTAGTAGCCGAGCATCGAGTAGCCGATGGTCCAGGCCACGCAGGAGCCGACCTGCTTCTGGTCCCCGGGCGCGACCGCCCACCGCTCGAGGTTCACGGAGGCCGGCGGCGCCGCGACGCTCATGACGTGCATCCGCCCCGCGGATGTGGGAACGAGGCCGTCGACGTTCGGCGCGACGGGGCTCCCGCTGCGGGCGTAGCCGCCGACGGGCGTGGGCGCCCGGGTGGCCGCGGCCGCGGGCGCGGCGGAGGCGGGCGGCGCCGCCGAGGTGAGCAGGCCGGCCACGAGGACGCCTGCGACGCCCACGGTGAGGCGCTTCGATCCGAGCACGACGAGGTCCTTCTGGGTATCCGGGGTCCGCGGGCGACGCGGCCCGCACCGGGGGACCACTCTGTCGGCAGCGGATGCCCTGGTCCCAGCGCCAGTTCGGGGGCCGCGGAAGCCGATGGCCCCGGCTCGAGGGGCGTCCACGGCGTGCCGTCGCCGTAATGAAACACATCCGACACGCCGCCTCTGCCACGATCGGTCCCGTGGCTGCAGATCCCGTGCTCCCCGCCCCCTCCGACGCCGAGCTGGCGGCCGCAGCGCAGCGGCTGACCGGCGCTCGGCTCGTCGCCGGCAGCATGGTCAACGCGGCGGGCATCACGCTCGCGAAGACCGTCGCGCCCGAGCGCGTCGCCACCTTCGCGACCGCGGGCCTCGGCGCCTCGCCGACCTGGAACGTGTTCTGCATCGACGGCGGCATCGCCTTCACGCCCGACCTCGGCGTCGTCGGCGACATGCGGCTGCGGCTCGACCTCGGCGCCCTTCGGGTGCTCGACGACGGGCTCGCCTGGGCACCGGTCGAGCTGTTCGACCAGCAGGGGTCGCCGCAGCCCACCGACCCGCGCGGCCTGCTGCGCCGCGTGCAGGCGGGCGCCGAGCACGACGGCCTCGCGGTGCTCGTCGGGCACGAGCTCGAGTTCACCGTGACCGCGGCGGACGGATCCGCCTTCGGCCGGCTCGGCTGGACGCCCTACGGCCTCGGCCCGGTGCTCGACCACGAGTCCTTCGTGGCCGACCTGATCGCCGCTGCCGCCGCGGTCGGCCTGCCGCTCGAGCAGTTCCACGCCGAGTACGCGGCCGGCCAGTTCGAGTTCTCCCTGCCGCCCGCCGAGCCACTCGCGGCGGCGGACGGCGTGGTGCTCGCCCGCCTGCTCGTCGGCCGGATCGCCCGCAGGCACGGCCTCGCCGCCTCGTTCTCGCCGTTCCCGTTCGCGGGCGGCGGCGGCAACGGCGCGCACCTGCACCTCTCGTTCTCGCGCGACGGCGCGCCGGTCTTCGCGGGTGGCGCCGGGCCGTACGGGATGACGGCCGAGGGCGGCGCCGCGATCGGCGGGCTCGTGGCCGCGCTGCCGGGCATCCAGGCGGTGCTCGGCGGATCGATCCTCTCCGGGCCCCGCCTCCGCCCCGGCTACTGGTCCGGCGCGTGGGCCTGCTGGGGCCGCGAGAACCGGGAGGCCGCGATCCGCTTCCTCGAGGCGACGCCCGGCAACCCGCGTGGCGCGAACGTGGAGGTGAAGCCGGCCGACCCGTCCGGCAACCCGTACCTGACGACCGCGGCCGTGCTCGGTGCCGCCCTCGACGGCATCCGGCGCGGCACCGCGCTGCCGGACGAGGTCGAGGCGAACCCCGCCGACGTCGCCGTCGAGCGCGGGATCGCCCAGCTGCCCGGTGACCTGCCGGCGGTGCTCGACGCGTTCGCCGCCTCCGGGATCGCCGCCGACGTGCTCGGCCCGGCGGTCGTCGCCGCCGTGCTCGCCGTGCGGCGGTGGGAGGTCGACCACTACGGCGCCGAGGACCCCGATTCGCTGCCGGAGCGCTTCCGATTCGCGTGGTCGATCTGATGGCCGACGCGACGGGGTTCGCCGGGTTCGTCGAGACGGTCCCGCTCGTCGACCACCACGTCCACGGGCCGTTCCGCGGCGAGGGCGACCGGGCGCGCTTCGAGAACGCGCTCAACGAGGGCAGCACGGATCCGCTGCCGCCGTTCGTCTCGGGGTTCGACTCCCAGCTCGGATTCGCGGTGCGGCGCTGGTGCGCGCCCCTGCTCGACCTGCCGCCGCACGCGGATCCCGACGCGTACTGGGCGCGCCGCGTCGAGCTCGGCGAGGCCGAGGTGAACCGGCGCTTCCTCTCCGCGGCCGGCGTCGCCGACTGGGTCGTCGACACGGGGTTCGGGGCCGGGACGGTGCTCGACCTCGATGAACTGCGGGCGCTCACGGGCGGCGCCGTGCACGAGATCGTGCGGCTCGAGGCGATCGCCTCCGCCGTGATCGCGGACGGGCCCGAGCGGTTCGCCGAGCGCTTCGGTGCGGAGGTCGCGGCCGCCGTCGCCCGCGGGGCCGTCGGCGCGAAGAGCGTGCTCGCCTACCGCACCGGGTTCGACATCGACTGGCGGCGGCCGGCGGAGTCGGCGGTGCAGGCCGCCGCGGACCGGTGGGCGGCCGATCCGGCGAGCCCGCTGCGCGATGCGACCCTGATCGTCGCCGGCATCCTCGCCGCGGTGGACGCGGGCCTGCCGCTGCAGCTCCACGTCGGATTCGGGGACCGCGACCTCGACCTGCACCGCGTGAACCCGATGCTCCTGCTGCCTCTGCTGCGCACCGCCGAGGTGGCGCGGGTGCCGGTGCTGCTGCTGCACTGCTACCCGTACGAGCGCGAGGCCGGGTACCTCGCCCAGGCGTTCGGCAACGTGTACCTCGACGTGGGCCTCGCCCTCAACTACCTCGGCGCCCGCGCCACGGCGATCGTCGCGCGCAGCTTCGAGATGGCCCCGTTCGCGAAGGTCCTCTACTCGTCCGACGCGTGGGGCCCCGCCGAGCTCCACTACCTCGGTGCCCGGCTCTGGCGCACCGGCGTCGCCCGCGTGCTCGGCACGTGGGTCGACGAGGGCGAGTGGTCCCTCGCCGACGCCGAGCGGGTGGTCGAGCTCGCCGCGGCCGGCAACGCCCGCCGCCTGTATCGGCTCCCCGACTGATCCGCATCCCACCCCAACCGCACTGGAAGGACCGACCGTGACCGACGAGGCGCTCGTCCGCGAGAACGAAGGACGGCAGGAGGGCGGCGCGAAGCTGCGCCGCGACCTCAGCATCTGGGAGGCGATCGGGGTGAGCGTCGCCCTGATGGCGCCCTCGATGGCCATCAACATCAACCCGCAGGGCTCCGCCGGGCTCGTGGGCCGGGCGGTGCCGCTCACGTTCGCGATCGCGACCGTCGCGGTGCTGCTGATCGCGTACACGTTCGTGCGGCTCAGCCAGCGGTTCAACCACTCCGGCTCGGTCTACGGCTTCGTGGGCGTGACGCTCGGGGCGCGCGCCGGCGCGTTCAGCGGCTGGGCGATGGCCGGCACGTACGTCTTCTACGGCGCGGTGACGAGCATGGCGTCCGGCATCTTCCTCACCACCCTGATCCAGGACTCGTTCTGGAAGGGGGCGCCCGGCTGGCTCGGCTTCCCGATCGGGGCCGTGGTGCTCGCGCTCGTCTGGTTCCTCGCATCGCGGCCGGCGAAGGGCGGCACGCGGCTGCTGTTCATCGTCGAGTCGGTCACCGTCGCCCTCATCCTGATCGTGACGATCGTCGTGCTCGTGCGGTTGCTCCTCGGCAGCGGCCCGCAGGGCCAGCACTTCGACCTGAGCGTCTTCGCGGTGCCGCCGGGCAGCGACCCGTCGGCCGTCTTCCTCGGCGTCGTGTTCGCGTTCCTCTCGTTCGCCGGCTTCGAGGCCGCCGCGACGCTCGGCGAGGAGGCGCGCAACCCGCGCCGCGACATCCCGCGGGCGATCCTCGGCACCGCGATCTTCGGCGGCGTCTACTTCATCGTCGTGACGGCCGTCGAGGTGATGGGGTTCGGCACCGACGCCGCCGGCGTGAAGGCCTTCATCGGCTCCGGCGCCCTGGTCGGCGACCTCGGATCCTCCTACATCGCCCCGTGGATCGGCACGCTGATCACGCTCGGCGCGACCTGCAGCGCCATCGCGTGCGCGCTCGCCTGCATGGTCGGATCGTCGCGGCTCGTCTTCGCGCTGTCCCGCGACGGCCTCGGCCCGGCCCCGCTGCGCCGCGTCTCCGCCAAGCACGGGGTGCCGAACGTCGCGGTCGCCGCCTGCTGCCTGCTCGTGTACGTGTTCATCGCGGTCGCCTGGCTCGTGCTCCGCGTGCAGCCGTTCGACCTCTTCGTCACGTCCGGCACGACCGGCACGCTGATCCTGCTCGTGGCGTACGTGCTGGCGACCATCGGCGCGATCAAGCTGCTGTTCTTCAGCGGAGAGCGCCGGGTCGGGGCGTGGGAGATCGTCATCCCGATCCTCGCGCTGCTCGTGCTCGCCTACACGCTGTTCCGGAACATCTTCCCGTTCCCGGTCGGGGCCGCCTGGTGGGGTCCCGGGCTCGCGATCGCATGGGTCGTGGTCGCCCTGGTGGGCGTGCTCGCCCGGCCGAGGGCGGCCGAGCGGGCCGGCGAGCTGCTCAGCCGGTCGGAGGGGCTCGACTCCCGGCTGCGCTGAGCGCGCGGAGGGGCGCTACGCGGCGGCGGCGACGACGTCGAAGCGGCGGATCTCGACCTCGAGGGTGGAGCGCTGGACGACGAGCATCTCGCCGTTGTCCAGCGTCTCCCAGCCCTCGCCCCAGCCGCTCGACGAGACGATCACGGCGTCCGGGGTGACCCGGTAGCGCATGTGGTAGTACTCGTGCTCCTCCTCGGCCGCCTCCGCCTCGGGGCGGTACCGGCTCACGGCGACGAGCTCGGTGTCCGTGAGGAGCATCGCGTTCACGCTCGTGTAGCGGAGGGTGGCGGCGATCGTCGCCGCCGTCTCGGCGAGTGCAGGGGCCGGATCCATCCGCCGGGCGGCGCCCATCACCGCCCGCACATAGCGTTCGCTGTCGGTCGTGCCCTCGAGCGCCGCGAGCAGGTCCGCCGGCACGAGCGGGTCCAGGCTCTGCGCCGGCCGGACCGTCCCGTTGTGCGCCATGGCGATGCGGCCGTCCGTGAACGGATGCGTGTTCTGCAGCTGGATCGCCAGGTTCGCCGTCGCCCAGCGCACGTGCGCGAGCCCGAGATCGGTGCGGTGCTCCTGCGACACCCGGGTGAACTCGGGGCTCTCGTGCGCGGGATCCGCCGCGCGGAACACCTGCACGCCCTGGTCCTCCGCCCACGCGAACCCCCAGCCGTCCGCATGCTTCTGGGACAGCGCCGTGAACTCCGCGAGCTCGGCCTCACCGAGCAGGTCGGTGAGTGTGACGGGGACGCGGGACGCGAAGGCGAGCAGTCGGCACATGCCCACGATCATTCCCGACGATCCGCTGCCCGGCCGTCATTCAGAGCATCACGTCGCCGCCGTTCGGCCCGAGCGTCTGGCCGACGTAGTACGACCCGTCGGCGGAAGCGAGCAGCACCGCGGTCGGCGTGACCTCGTCGACGCGCCCGAACCGGCCGATCGGCAGCTCCGCGAGCTTCGCGGAGCGCCACGCCTCGGTCTCGTTCTCGAGCAGCGGCGTCTCGATCGGCCCCGGCGCGATCGCGTTCACGAGCACGCCGCGGGCCGACACCTCGCGGGCCAGCGCCTTCGTGAGCCCGATGACGCCCGCCTTGCTCGCCGAGTAGTGCACGGCACTCACGCCGCCGATCTGGCCGAGCTGGGAGGCGATGTTGATGATGCGGCCGTCGCCGCGCTCGAGCATCGGGCCGATCAGCGCGCGGGTGCAGAGGAAGACACTGCGGAGGTTCGTGTTCAGCACGCGGTCCCACTCGGCGGCGGTCATGTCCTCGAGCAGGGACTCGCTGAAGACGCCCGCGTTGTTCACGAGCACGTCGACGCGGCCGAAACGTGCGAGGGCGGCGGCGGCCATGGCCGCGACGGCCGTCTCCTCGCTCACGTCGGTGCGGACGAAGAGCACCGCCCCGCCCGCGGCGCGCACGGCGTCGAGCGTCGCGGCCGCCTCCTCCTCGCGGCAGCGGTCGACGACGACCACGTCCGCGCCCTCCCGGGCGAAGGCGACGGCGATGCCCTGACCGATGCCTGACGCGGCGCCCGTCACGAGCGCCACCCGGCCCCGAAGCCGATCCATCCGGTTCCTCTCCTCGGCGCGGCCCCGCGCCGCGTGCCCTATCGTCCGCCGCGCAGCGCGAGCACGAGGCGCAGCAGGCCGAGCACGACCCGCACCCGCTCGTCGGGGTCGGCGACGTCGCCGAGCGGCTCCTCGAGGCGGAGGCCGGCGCTCACGACCGCGCGGATCCGCCGCACCTCGGCGGCCCCGGGCCCGAACTCGGCGAGCGCGTCGAGGGCGCGGGCGACCTCGACGGCCAGCGGCCCGTCGGCGTCGCGGTGCAGCGCGAGCAGCGGTGCCAGCCACTCCTCGTCGCCGGAGGTGGCGGCCGCGTCGGCCCGCTCGACGAGCTCGGCGATCAGCAGCGTCGACGCCGCGACCGGCCCGGGCGGCGTCTGGTCGTCGGCGCCGTGGTCGAGCGCGAGCGCCCGGCGGGCGAGCGCGATCGCACCGTCCTCGTTCCCGGCCGCGAGCCGCTTCATCGCCTTCTCGAGCAGGTTGGTCGCCGCGGAGAACAGCGCATCCTCCTGGGCGGACTCGAGCCGGAACGACGCCCGCGTCGCGTCCCCGAAGGCGCTCGCGGCCAGCCGGGCCTCGAACTCGTCGATGGCACGCTCCGCATCCGCCGATCCGTCCCTCGCCACGGATGCGACCGTACGCGTTCCGGGTGTCGGATGTCCTCGGAGCACGATCCCGATCGTCGTCCAGGTGAAGACGTCGATCTCGTCCACCCCGTTCAGGAGGAACCCATGCAGTACGTGATGCTCGTCCGCGTCGATCCGAGCCTGCCCGTGCCCGAGGACGGCGATGTCGAGCCGTGGGTCGAGGAGGGCGCCCGCACCGGCATGCGGGTCGAGGGAGGGCCGATCGCGGAGCCGGAGGAGGCCCGAACGGTGCGGGTGCGCGACGGGCGCACGGTCGTCAGCGACGGGCCCTTCGCCGAGATGCGGGAGGTCGTCGCCGGCTACGACCTGCTCGAGGCCGACAGCCTGGAGCAGGCCGCCGACTACGCGACGAGGCATCCCGTCGCGGCGTTCGGCGCGCTCGAGATCCGGCAGGTCTGGGCGGACTTCGTGCCCGACGACCCCGCAGCCCCCGCGCCCGAGCCCACGGGGTCCGGGCAGGACTTCCTGTTCCTGCACGTGCCCGAGCCGGCCCTGCTCGCCACCGCCACGCGCGAGCAGGGCGACCCGACCGCCTGGGTGCGGGACGCCGAGGCGCGCCGCGTCACCCTCGGCGGCCACCGCCTGCGCGACGAGCCGCAGGCGAGCGCCGTGGTCCGCAGGCGCGGCGGCGAGACCCTCATCGCGCACGGGCCCTTCGCGGAGCTCGGCGAGCAGATCGCGGGGATCGATCTCGTGCGAGTGCGGGACGCGGCCGAGGCGATCGCCCTCGCCGAGGCGCATCCGACCGCCCGGATCGGGGCGATCGAGGTGCGGGCGCTGCAGCGCGGCTGACCGGCGAGCAGGGCCGCACCGCGTCGGCGAGGCGACGTCAGCGGCGCGCGACCCAGGCGGCGATCTGGGTGCGGCGGGCGGCGCCGAGCTTGCGCAGGATGTGCTCGATGTGCGCCGACGCCGTCTTGGGTGCGATCGCGAGGGCCTCGGCGATCTCGCGGTTCGTCGCCCCGGTCGCCACGAGGCGGGCCACCTCGAGCTCACGGGCGGACAGCGGCCACGGCCGCTCCGCGCTCTGCGCGGACGCGCCGGGACGACCCGCTTCGCCGCGGTCCACGGTCGCAGTGTAGGCCCGCCGGCGGGTGCCCCACCCGGTCCGGCGAGGGCCGTCCATCGGTCGGATGACCGATGCCCGGCGGACCGCCCAGGAGCAGGCTGGGCCCGACGGAAGGACGATCGATGACGACGTTCATGGACGTGCACGAAGGCTTCGTCGGCGTGACGGAGGCGCAGCTCGCGGAGGCCCACCAGGCCGACCTCGACATCGAGGACTCGGAGGGCGTGCACTTCGAGAAGGCGTGGCTCGACCCGGAGAGCGGCAAGGTGTTCTGCCTCTCGACGGGCCCGTCGAAGGACGCCGTGATGCGGATCCACGAGCGGGCCGGGCACCCGACCGACCAGGTCTACGAGGTCTCCGTGCAGGTCTGATCGACCGGGCGATCAGCCGGGCGTCTCGTCGGCGTGCGCGCGCCCGGCGCTCGAGAGCGTGTCGTTCGCATCCGCGGACTCGGCGTGCGGCTCCGGCACCGGCGCGTCCTGGTGCTCGTCGAGCGCGGTGTCCGGCTCCTCGGGATGCGGCATCAGCGGTTCGGCCATCGACATGCCGCAAGGCTGCGCGCCGCGGATGAACAGCGGATGGGTGTGCGCCTAGGCCGGCGGCAGCGTCACCGGGGGCCGGTCCTCGTCGGCCCGCGCTTCGAGGGCCTCGACCTTCGGGTCGTGCTCGTCGGCGCCGTAGTCGCTCGCGCGGGTGAGGTCGCGGCCGTCCGGCACGTGCAGCGCCCGCAGCACGAGCGTGAGCACGGCCGAGACGAGCAGGTTGAGCACGAACGCGGTGACGCCGATGTACACCGGAGTGCCGAGCAGCGGGGCCGGTGCGATGGATCCGCCGAAATGCGCGTGCGTCGCCGGGTTCACCACGCTGTACGCGGCGACGGTGCCGACGACGATGCCGACCGCCCAGCCGGCGACGAGCGCCCAGCGGTGGAACCACCGCGTGTAGAGGCCGGCGACGATCGCCGGGAACGTCTGCAGGATCCAGATGCCGCCGAGCAGCTGCAGGTTGATGGCCGACGACTGGTCCATGCCGATCACGAAGATCAGCGCCCCGAACTTCACGAGCAGCGAGACGAGCTTCGAGACGCGCGCCTGGCTGGCGGGATCCGCATCCGGCTTGAGGAAGTCCCGGTAGATGTTGCGGGTGAAGAGGTTCGACGCCGCGATCGACATGATCGCCGCGGGCACGAGCGCGCCGACCGCGATCGCCGCGAGGGCGACGCCCGCGAACCAGGACGGGAAGTTGTCGAGGAACAGCTGGGGCACGACGAGTTGCGGGTTCACGGCACCGTTGACGTCGATCGGCTTCGTGCCGGCCTTGATGGCCACGTAGCCGAGCAGGGCGAGGAAGCCGAGCATCAGCGAGTAGAGCGGCAGGACGACGGCGTTGCGGCGGATCGTGTTGCGGCTCTTCGTCGCCAGCACGCCGGTGATCGAGTGCGGGTACATGAACAGCGCCATCGCGGAGCCGAGCGCGAGGGTCCAGTAGGCGTTGAAGCTCTGCGCGCCGGGGATCACGGATCCGGTCGGCAGGCCGGTCACGGGGTTGGGCGTGGCGAGCTTCGCCTGCGCGGCGCCGAAGATCGCGCCGAAGCCCCCGAAGTGGCTCGGGAGGTAGATGATCGCGACGACGACCGCGAGGTAGATGAGCAGGTCCTTCACCACCGCGATCAGGGCGGGCGCGCGGAGGCCGGCCGTGTAGGTGTAGGCGGCGAGCACGACGAACGCGATGATCAGCGGCAGGTCCTGCAGGAACGCGTTGCCGCCGCCGCCGATGCCGAGCACGGTGAGCACCGCCTTGATGCCGACGAGCTGCAGCGCGATGTACGGCATCGTCGCGACGATGCCGGTGACGGCGACCACGAGGGAGAGCGCCCGGCTGCCGTAACGGCCGCCGACGAAATCCGCCGGGGTGACGAACCCGTGCCGGTGCGACACCGACCACAGGCGGGCCATGAGCAGGAACACGATCGGGTACAGCACGACCGTGTAGGGCACGGCGAAGAAGCCGCTGACGGCCCCGGTGCTCCACATCGCGGCCGGCACCGCGATGAACGTGTAGGCGGTGTAGAGGTCGCCGCCGAGCAGGAACCAGGTGACCCAGCCGCCGAAGCCGCGGCCGCCGAGGCCCCACTCGTCGAGGGACTTGAGCCCTGCCGGGGCCGATCCGCGCCGCCACCGGGCCGCGAGGAAGCCGAGCACGGCGACGGCGACGAAGATCACGATCACGACCGCAAGGGCGACCCCGTCGACGTCACGAGCGGGCGGTGCGGCGAGGAGGTTCGCGGTCATCGGCGGTCGCCCCTCGCGGCGCCGGGCGCGCGGAGGGCATCACGCCGCCGCCGGTCCTCGCGGCGCACGATGCCGTAGCAGATCCAGAGCAGGCCCGCGTCGAGGAAGACCCACAGCATCTGGTACCAGTAGAAGAACGGCAGCCCGATCAGCGTCGGCTCGGCGTGGGCGTACACGGGCACGATCAGGGGCACGGCGATCCCGATCGCGAGCAGCACGCCGACGACGATGTAGGGGCCGGGGCGTCCCGGCGCTCGGGTGGGGGGCTCGTCCGACATCCAGCGTCTCCTTCGACTCTCCGGTCAAGATTCCAATGGATTCCGGGGAGTCGGCCGAGAACCGGCCGGGTCAGTCCGTGAAGTCGGTGACGACGTCCCAGCGCACGCCGTTCGGCACGGTCAGCACCAGGACGGTCGGGGCCTCGCCGTCGTAGACGACCGTCCGGACCATCGGCAGACCGGGGATGGCGCGAGTGGCGCCGTCGTCGAGCCGTTCGAGGAAGCTCCGCATGCCGGAGTCCGCGCGGATGGCGCGCAGCTGCACACCGGCGGCCCGGTCCAGGGTGACCGCGACCGTGAGTCGCCCGCCCTTCTGGGCAGCGGGCGAGGGCGAGAGGACGAGCACGGCCGTGTCGGATCCGGAGCGCTCGGAGGAGTCCGCGCGACCGACGGTGCGCAGCTGGGCCGGCAGGGCCTCGGGATGCTCGTAGAGGTAGTGGAGCACCCCGGCGGCCCTCCCCGCCTGCAGCGCGGCGACGAACGAGCTGCGGACCGAGGCCGGGACCGCGATCGTCGAGTCGTCGAAGGAGCTCGCGCCCGCGGCGAGCGAGGGGGACGGCGTGGTCTGCGGCCGCGGATGCGACCGGGAGGTGGCGGCCACGCCGATTCCGGCCAGGGCCAGGACCGCGGCCGCGGCGAGACCGACGAGGAGGGTCCGGCGGCGTCGTGGGGACGCCGCACCACCGGTCTCCCTCGGTCCCGCGGCCGCCGCCGCGGCCTCGCCGGGCGCTGCCGGCGCCTGCGGCTCCGGCTCGCCCACGAGCGCGCGGTAGCGCTCGACCTCCTCCGCCGTGACGTCCGGCGCGTAGAGGCGCCGCCGGAGGGCGTCGAGCTCGTCGGTCACGGGCGTCAGCGTGCCACGCCGCCTCCGGGTGTACGACAGAGGCATGCGGATCGCGGTGGCCGGGGCGACCGGCACGGTCGGGCACCACGTCGTGCGGATCGCGGGGGAGCGGGGCCACGACGTCGTGCCGCTGTCGCGGGCGACGGGTGTGGACGTGGCGACGAGCGCCGGGCTCGACGCGGCGCTCCGCGGCGTGGAGGCCCTGGTCGACGGGCTGAACGCGCCGTCGATCCTGAAGCAGCCGGCCGTCGCGTTCTTCACCGCCACCACGCGGAACCTGCTCGCGGCGGAGCGCCGCGCCGGCGTGCGGCACCACGTCGCGCTGTCGGTCGTGGGCATCGACGGCGTCGAGGCGGGCTACTACGCCGGCAAGCTCGCCCAGGAGCGGCTCGTGACCGCCTCGGCCGTGCCGTTCAGCCTGCTGCGCGTGACGCAGTTCCACGAGTTCGCGGAGCTGGTCCTGCGCCAGGCGCGGCGGGGGCGGTTCGCGATCGTGCCGGCCGCGCTGCTGCGGCCGATCGCCGCGAGCGAGGTCGCCGAGCGACTCGTCCGGGCCGTCGAGGCGGGTCCGGGCGGCCGGCTGCGCGATCTCACCGGACCGCAGGACGAGCGGCTCGCCGACCTCGTGCGGCGGCTCGCGGCGGCGGAGGGCGACCCCGTCCGTCCCCTCGAGGTGCGGCTGCCGGGCACCTACTGGCGCGCCCTCCGGTCGGGCGTGCTGCGCGGCGGCCACGACGCGGACCGCGGGATCGTCCCGTTCGACGAATGGCTGGCGGCGCGCACCGCACCCGCCTGACGCGGCAGCCGGGGGACGTTCGCGCAGCGCGGATCGCCGCACGGCCGCGGGCGCGGGCCCCCGTACCCTTGATGCCATGCCCGAACCGACCGTCGCCGACGCGCGCCCGCAGATCCGGCCGGCGACCGAGGGCTGGCAGCAGGCGAAGGACCGCGAGGGGCGGCCGCTGCTGCAGTTCGCCTCCCCGAAGCGCGGCAAGCCGCCCGTGCACCTCGCGGACCTGTCGCCGGAGGAGCGCAAGGCGAAGCTCGTCGAGCTCGGCATGCCCGCGTTCCGGGCGACGCAGATCGCCACCCACTACTTCACCCACGCCACCTCCGACCCGGGGCTGATGACGGACCTGCCGGCGGCGAACCGCGAGGAGCTCGTCCGGGGGCTGCTCCCGCCGCTGCTGACCGAGGTGCGTCGGCTCACCACCGACACGGGCGACACGATCAAGTTCCTCTGGACGCTGCACGACGGCGCCCTCGTCGAGTCGGTGCTGATGCGCTACCCGGGCCGGATCACCCTCTGCGTCTCGTCGCAGGCGGGGTGCGGGATGAACTGCCCGTTCTGCGCGACCGGCCAGGCGGGGCTCACCCGGAACCTGTCCGCGGCGGAGATCGTGGAGCAGGTCGTGCGCGCGAACCGCGCGATCGCGGACGGCGAGCTCGGCGGCAAGCCCCGCGGGGAGACGACGCCGGAGCGGGTCAGCAACATCGTCTTCATGGGCATGGGGGAGCCCCTCGCGAACTACGCGCGGCTGATGCGCGCGCTGCGCACGATGGTCGCGCCGCAGCCGGACGGGCTCGGGATGAGCGCCAGGCACATCACCGTCTCCACGGTCGGGCTGGTGCCCGCGATCACGAAGCTCGCGGCGGAGCGGATCCCCGTCACGTTCGCGCTGTCGCTGCACGCGCCCGACGACGCGCTGCGCGACGAGCTCATCCCGGTGAACTCCCGCTGGAAGGTCGACGAGGCCCTCGACGCCGCCCGCGCCTACTTCGACGCCACCGGCCGTCGGGTCTCGATCGAGTACGCGCTGATCAAGGACATGAACGACCACGGCTGGCGCGCCGACCTGCTCGCGGAGAAGCTGAACGCCCGCGGGCGCGGCTGGGTGCACGTCAACCCGATCCCGCTGAACCCCACGCCCGGCTCCATCTGGACGGCGTCCGAGCCGGCCGTGCAGCGCGAGTTCGTACGACGGCTCGAGGCGGCCGGGGTGCCCACCACCATCCGCGACACCCGCGGCAAGGAGATCGACGGCGCCTGCGGCCAGCTCGCCGCCGCCGACTGACCGCCACGCGATCCTGAAGACGGCGGAGATCAGTCCTCCGGCTCGGCCAGCTCCCACGGGACCTCGCCGACGAGGCGCACGGGCTCCTCGGGCGGCAGGTCGAACTCCCCGGGCAGGTCGAAGCCGCCGGTGAAGCTCATCCGCCCGAGGCGGTGCACGGTCAGGTGATGGCCGTCGCCCGTCACGGCCGGCTCGTCACCGATCGGCAGATGGAGGAGACCGGTGGGCTCGGGCTCGGAGAACGCGTCCTGGCTCATACGGCAGGTCTACCCGCGAGCAGGCGTCCGCCGACCGGGCCACACGCCGCCACAGGCGCTCCTCCGGACGTGCACAGGGGATCGTCAGCGAGCGGCGGCGGCCGCCCGCTCCACCGCGGCGACGGTCGCCGCGACCTCGACGGCATCCGTTCGCCAGGAGCTGACCGAGAACCGGATCACGGCACGCCCGCGCCAGACGCTGGCCGACGGCATGATCGCGCCCTCACGGAGCAGCTCCGCGAACACGGCCCGGGTGCGCTCGTCCGACTCGAACGCCACGCACACCTGCGTGAACACCACGTCGTTCAGCACCTGTGCGCCCGGGATCCGCAGCACGCCCTCCGCGATGCCGCGGGCCGCGCGGTGCAGGCCGTCGACGAGGTCGACGACGCCCGACCGGCCGAGCGACGCGAGCGCCGCCCAGACGGGCACGCCCCGGGCGCGCCGGGAGAGCTCGGGGACGTGGTCGTACGGATCCGCGGTGCCGGCGGTCAGCAGGTACGCCGCCCGGACCCCCATCGCCGCCCGGAGCGCGGGCTCGTCGGCGACGATCGCGACGCCGCAGTCGTACGGCACGTTCAGCGTCTTGTGAGCGTCCGTGGCCCAGGAGTCCGCGCGCTCGAGGCCCCGCATCATGCCCGCGAAGCGCGGGTCGGCGGCGGCCCAGAGCCCGAACGCGCCGTCCACGTGCACCCACGCGCCGACGGCGTGCGCCGCCTCGATCGCGTCGGCGAAGGGGTCCATCGCGCCGGAGTGCACGTCGCCGGCCTGCAGGCACACGATCGTCGGGCCGCCGGACCCGTCCGCCAGCCGCCGCCGGAGGTCGGCCGCGTCGAGGCGTCCCTGGTCGTCGGCGGCGACGAGCTCCGCCGTGCCGAGGCCGAGCAGGCGCAGGGCCAGGTCCACCGAGCCGTGCCGTGCGGCGCCGGCGAGGACGCGGATCCGCGGTGCGCCGGACAGGCCGTCGGCGGCGTCGTCCCAGCCGGCCGAGGCGAGCACCCGGTGCCGGGCTGCGCCGAGGCCGGTGAGGTTCGCCATGGTGGCGCCCGTGGTGAAGCCGACGGCCGCGGTCGGCGGGAGTCCGAGCAGATCGAGCAGCCAGCCGGCGGCGATCTCCTCGGCGGCCACCACGCCGGGCGTCGAGTCCCGCATGCCGGCGTTCTGGTCCCACGCGGACACCAGCCAGTCCGCGCCGAGTGCCGCGGGCAGGGCGCCGCCCATGACCCAGCCGTAGAACCGGCCGGAGCCGCTCGCCATGAGGCCCGGCTCGACCGCGGCGGCGAGCCGGTCGACGACCGACGCCGGGTCGCCGGGGGAGTCCGGCAGGGTGGCGCCGAGCCGCGCGATCGCGTCCTCCGGCGTGCCGGCGGCGGGGACGCGCCGTGCGTCGAGCGAGGCGAGCCAGCGCTCCGCGGCGGCGACGGCGGGGGCGAGCGCCGCGCCGCGGTCGGGGACGGCTCGGGGCCGGTCGATGGTGGTCATGACTCGAGCATCCTCCGGATCCGTGTGACGCGCCGTGTGACGTCGGTCGTCGTTGACGGCCGTTCCCGGCGGCGCCTAGCGTGCGGCCGTGAGCACCACCCACGAGGTGACCAACCAGGCCCCGCCGAGGTCCGACGTCGACGAGTACGGCAGCCACCGCGCGCTCGTCGACGCCGTCGAGCGGTACGGCGCGCTCTGGGCCACGGAGCGGCTGCGCGCCATCGGCGTGCTGGTGGGCGAGGCCGGCTTCCAGCGCGACGCGGCGCTGGCGGACACGCACCCGCCGGTGCTCTCCACCCACGACCGCTGGGGGCACCGCGTCGACGACGTCGCCTTCCACCCCGCGTACCACCGCATCCTCGGCGACGCGCTGCGGCACGGGGCCCACGCGTCCTGCTGGACCGACCGGGGGCCGGGAGCGCACGTCGCTCGGGCCGCCGCCTTCCTGCTGTTCGCCCAGGTCGAGCCCGGCTCGGCCTGCCCGGTGAGCATGACCCACGCGGTCGTCCCGGCGCTCCGCACGACCCCGTCGATCGCGCAGGTGTGGGAGCCGAAGGTGACCGCGGCCGCCTACGACCCGGAGCTGCGGGACCCCGCGACCAAGTCGTCCGCGACCTTCGGCATGGCGATGACGGAGAAGCAGGGCGGATCCGACGTGCGCGCGATCAGGACGGGCGCGACCCGGCAGGCGGACGGCAGGTACCGGCTGACGGGCCACAAGTGGTTCTGTTCGGCCCCCCAGTCCGACTGCTTCCTCGTGCTGGCGCAGGCGCAGGGCGGCCTCTCCTGCTTCCTGGTGCCGAGGGTGCTGCCGGGCGGGGAGCGGAACGGCATCCGCATCCAGCGCCTCAAGGACAAGCTCGGCAACCGCGCGAACGCCTCGAGCGAGATCGAGTTCGAGGACTGCGTCGGGGACCTCGTCGGCGAGGAGGGCCGCGGCCTGCGGACGATCCTCGCGATGGTCGAGCAGACCCGGCTCGACTGCGTGCTCGGCACCGCCGCCGGCATGCGGCAGGCGGTGGCCGAAGCGGCCTGGCACGTGCGGCACCGCGCGGCGTTCGGGGCCACGCTGATCGACCAGCCCGCGATGACGGCGGTCGTCGCCGACCTGCAGCTCGAGGCGGAGGCCGCGGTCTGGACCGGGATGCGCCTGGCGGCCGCGTACGACACCGACGATCCCGAGGCGGTCGCGTTCCGGCGCCTCGCGACGGCGGTCGGGAAGTACTGGGTCTGCAGGCGCGGCCCCGGTCACGCGGCCGAGGCCCTCGAGTGCCTCGGCGGCAACGGCTACACCGAGGACTTCCCGCTCGCCCGGCGGTACCGGGAGCAGCCGGTGATGGCGATCTGGGAGGGGTCGGGGAACGTGATCGCGCTCGACGTGCTGCGCGCGCTCGTGCGGGCGCCGGACTCCTTCGACGTCTTCGACCGTGAGCTGCAGCTCGCCCGCGGCACGGATCCGGCGTACGACCGGCACCTCGGCCGCACCCGCGACCTGGTCCAGGCGGCCCGGCGCGATGCCGACGCGGCCCCTCGGGCGGCCCGTCGCCTCGTCGAGGCGCTCGCCTTG
>DASYJR010000201.1:0-21339 GCA_035996305.1 Amnibacterium sp.
CCGCGCTGCGGCTGACCGACCAGTGCCGCGCACGTTCGGCGAAGCGGGCGAGCGTGATCGGGCCGTCGAGGGATTCGTCCGCGTGCAGGTCCGCGCCGACGCCGAGACGTTCGGCGAGGTCGAGCAGTCGGTCCGTGGCCGCGATCGGGTCGGGCCACAGGTGCGGGGCGCCGCCGACGAGGTCGGCGCCGAGCGCGAACGCGGCCTCGTGGACGCCGTCGGGCACGTCGTCGGCCGGGAGGGTGACGAGCTGCACGTCGACGAGGCCGGCGAACTCCCGCCGAACGGTGTCGAGGGCGCGGAACCCGGCGAGCGGGTCCGGTCCGGGGGAGAAGTTGACGTGGGTGCGCACGGCCGTGACGCCGTTCGCGAGCATGCGGCCGAGCGTGCGGCGGGCGCGACCGGCGATGTCGTGCTCGTCGGCCGTGATCGCGTACGCGTGGAACGACGCGATCGCGCTCGGCAGGTCGCCGAGGGGCGGGTCGATATCGTCGAACGTGAGGGCCTTGTCGAGGTGGGCGTGCGGCTCGGCGCCCGCCGTGAGCAGGACGAATCCATCGAGATCGAGCTCGAGTCCGGCTGTGCTCGGGAGCACACCCACCGGCTCGATCGCCGCCACCACCGGCCCGTCGAGCCGCACGTCCACGACCGCGCCGTCGGCGAGGCGTGCATTGCGCAGCACCTCGACGGGCGCCGGAAGGGCGGGGATCATGCCTGGTCCACCTCCGATAGGACGTCGATTCGTGCCGTGCAGGGGTGCGTGGCGTTTCGACGACGTCGTCGGGGCCGCGGCGGATCGCCGATCCGAGCGGTGGCTTCACGATACGGAAGCCCGGTTTCGGCCGTGTAACACCCCCGTTTCGAGGGGTATCGGTCGACCGGGACCGCGCTGGACGCCGGCGGGACGCGGCTATCGTCGGGCCCATGACCGGCGAGCTGCGGTTGCGCGTGCAGGCGGTGACGCGCGCCGCCGACGGCGTGGCCCTGATCGACCTCGCCCGGCCGGACGGCGGAGCCCTGCCGCGCTGGTCGCCCGGCGCGCACATCGACGTGGTGCTGCCGGACGGGCTCGGCGAGCGGCAGTTCTCCCTCTGCGGTGATCCCGGCGACGCGGCGGTGTGGCGGATCGGCGTGCTCCGGGAGGACGGCGGTCGCGGCGGGTCGGTCTGGCTGCACGGGCGACGTGCGGACGACGTCCTGACCGTGCGCGGTCCCGCCAACCACTTCGCGTTCCAGCCCTTCCCCGGCCGGGAGTACCTCTTCGTCGCCGGGGGCATCGGCATCACGCCGATCGCGGCGATGATCCACGCCGCCGAGGGCGCGGGCGTGCCGTGGCGGCTCGTCTACGCGGGCCGCTCCCGCGGCACCATGGCGTTCCTCGACGAGCTGGTCGGGCGGCACGGGGACCGGGTGCAGGTCTTCGCGTCCGACGAGGGCGTCCGCGCGGATGTTCCCGCGCTGCTCGCCGAGGCGCCGGACGCCGTCGTGTACTGCTGCGGTCCTGCCCGGCTGCTCGCCGCGGTCGAGGAGGCGTGCGCCGGGCGTCCATCCGGGTACCTGCACCTCGAGCGGTTCGAGGCGAAGGTGCTCGGTGCGCCCGTGTTCGACCAGCCGTTCGAGGTCGAACTGCTGCTGTCCGGGATGACCGTCACGGTGCCGCCGGAGCGCTCGATCCTCGAGGTCGTCGAGGAGGCGGGCGTGCTCGCGCTGTCGTCCTGCCGCGTCGGCACCTGCGGCACCTGCGAGACGGCGATCGTCGAGGGCGAGGTCGACCACCGCGACTCGGTGCTCAGCCCCGAGGAGCAGGACGACAACTTCGCGATGATGATCTGCGTCTCCCGCGCCGCCTGCCCGAGGATCACGATCGAGCTCTGAGCGCTCGCCCGAACCGCCCCCTCGGCGGCCGGGGAGCGCCGTAGACCGCCGGGGACCCGCCCGGCCCACCGGAGCCCCGGCCGACGGACCGCGGACGGGGCTCCGCCGCGGTCGCACGGTCGGGCCGTCGCCGGGGGCGAGGATGGGGCCGTGCTCGAGCTCGCCGACCGCCTCCTCCCGCTGCTGCGCCGCGGCGAGCCGGTCGGGGTCGCGACGGCCATCGACGTCATCGGCAGCTCCCCGCAGGCGCTGGGCTCGTCCATGGCCACGACGCGCGACGGTGCCGTGATCGGGAGCGTCTCCGGGGGCTGCGTGGAGGCCGCGGCGCTCGAAGGGTGCCGTCGGCTGCTCGACGGTGGAGCGCCGTCCGCGGAACGGTTCGGCTTCGGTGACGCGGAGGCCGCGCTCGCCGGGCTCGCCTGCGGGGGCGAGCTCGACGTGCTGCTGCACATGCTCGACGGGGCATGCGTGGCAGCAGAGCTCGCCGAGGCCGCCGCGGGGCGCCCAGCGGTGCTCGCCGTGGTCACCGCGGGGCCCGCGGAGCTGATCGGCGCCGTGGTCGCCGCCGGCGCCGGCGCCGGGCTGCCCGGCGAGGCGCACGAGGCCGCGCTCGCCGCCACCGGACTCGACCTCGCCGCCGTGCGGCGGGCCGTGACCGCCGCGACCGCGACCGGCCTCGTCGAGCTCGAGTGCGCCGGCGTCCTCCGGCTCTTCGTGGAGGTCGGTCGTCCCCGGCCGGTGTTCGCGATCGTCGGCGCGACCGACCTCGGGCGGGAGCTCGCGGCGGGGGCCGCCGCGCTCGGCTACCGGGTGCTGGCCTGCGATCCGCGGCCCGCCTTCGGCACCGCGGCGCGGATGCCGAGCGCCGAGTCCGTCACCGTCGACGCCCCTCACCGGTGGCTCTCGCGGCTCGACCTCGACCAGCGGTCCGCCGTCGCGCTCCTCACGCACGACGAGGACCTCGACGCGCCGGCGCTCGCCGTGGCGCTCGAGGGCCCCGCCGGCTTCGTCGGCGCGCTCGGCTCCCGGAGCACGGCGGTCCGCCGCGCCGAACGGCTCCGGGCACTCGGCGTGACGGCGCCGCGGATCGCCCGGCTCCACAGCCCGATGGGCCTCGACCTCGGCGGGAGCAGCGCCGCCGAGACGGCACTGTCGATCCTCGCGGAGGTGCTGCTCGTGCGGACCGGCTCGACCGGTGCGCCGCTCGTGGGACGCTCCGGGCCCATCCACGTCGGCCGCGGATCCTGAGTCCCGGTCGCCACCCCGCCCCGAGACGTGCGGTTGAGTGGAGGGGTGACCGGACCGATGCTCGACGCCGTGCTGCTCGAAGGACCGACCGTGCGGCTGGAACCCCTCGACCCGCGGCATGCCGACGACCTCGCCTGCGCGGCCGCCGACGGCGAGGTCTGGCGCAAATGGACCACCCGCATCCCGGCGCCCGACGAGGTGCCCGCCGAGATCGAGGCCCGGCTCGCCGCCCACGCGGCTGGGCGCATCGTGCCGTGGGCCGTCGTCAGCGGTGGCCGCGCGGTCGGCATGACGAGCTACTGGGCCGTCGATGAGGCGAACCGGCGGCTCGAGATCGGCGCGACCTGGCTCGGCGCCTCCGCCCAGGGCACGGCGACGAACCCGGAGGCGAAGCTGCTGCTGCTCACGCGGGCGTTCGACGTGCTCGACTGCATCGCCGTCGAGTTCCGCACCCATTGGCACAACCGGCAGTCCCGGGCGGCGATCGAACGGCTCGGCGCGAAGCTCGACGGCGTGCTCCGCAACCACCACATCGGCCGCGAGGGCGTGCTGCGGGACACCGTCGTGTACTCGATCATCGCGTCGGAATGGCCGGCCGTGCGGCTCGGCCTGCTCGACCGCCTCCGAGCCGCCCACCAGTAGGCTCGGCGGCGGTTTCCAGCGTGGGAGGAGGGGACATGACGGGCATCGCGGTGCGGCCGACCCGGCTGGCGGACGGGCGTGAGCTGATCTACTTCGACGACCGCGGCTCGACGCTGCCGCAGGACCGGCGCCCCGACGAGCGGGAGCTCGACCCCCGGCCCCCCACCGCGACGATGCGGCTCGACCTGCTCACCGGCGACTGGGTGTCGATCGCATCCGCCCGCCAGAACCGCGCGTTCCTGCCGCCGCCCGAGGCGGATCCGCTCGCGCCGCAGACCGAGACGAATCCGTCCGAGATCCCCGACCGCTACGACGTCGCGGTGTTCGAGAACAGGTCGCCGTCGTTCGGTCCCGCGATCGGCGCGGCGCCGAACGCGCCGGAGGGGCTCGACGACCTCGTGCGCCTCGGCGTCGGCCGCACGCGCACCTCCATCGGCCGGTGCGAGGTCGTCTGCTTCAGCCCCGAGACGACGGGATCCTTCGCGACGCTCGGCGAGAACCGCGTGCGCACGGTCGTCGAGGCGTGGGCGCACCGCACGGCGGCGCTCTCGGCGCTGCCGGGCGTGCAGCAGGTGTTCCCGTTCGAGAACCGTGGCGAGGCGATCGGGGTCACCCTGCACCATCCGCACGGGCAGATCTACGCCTACCCGTACGTCACCCCGCGCACGAGCCGGCTGCTCGACTCGATCGACCGCTACGACGGCGACCTCTTCGCCGACGTGCTCGCGTTCGAGCAGGCGGGGGAGCGGGTGGTGCTCGCCTCCGACTCGTTCACGGCGTTCGTGCCGTTCGCCGCGCGCTGGCCCGTCGAGCTGCACCTGCTGCCGCACCGCCACGTGCCCGACTTCGCGGCGCTCACCGAGGCCGAGAAGGACGAGCTCGCCTCCGTCGTGCTGCGGCTCGTGCGGGCCGTCGACGCGCTCTACGACACCCCGACCCCGTACATCGCGGGCTGGCATCAGGCGCCTGTGCACACGCACCGCGACTCCGTGCGGATGATGCTGCAGATCACGTCGCCCCGCCGCGCCCCCGACCGCCTGAAGTACCTCGCGGGCAGCGAGTCGGCGATGGGCGCCTGGATCGGCGACCTCGTGCCGGAGCAGACCGCCGACCGCCTGCGCGAGGCCCTCGCCCGAGCGGACGCGGAGCAGGCCCGATGACCGAGGACGCCGCGACCGGCCTGTTCCGGGAACGGTTCGGCGGCGGCGACCCCGACGGCCTCTGGCGGGCGCCCGGCCGCGTCAACCTCATCGGCGAGCACACCGACTACAACGACGGCTACGTGCTGCCGTTCGCGATCGACCGCGCGTCCCGGGTGGCGGTGGCGCTCCGCGCCGATCGCCGGGTGCGCATCGCCTCCACGTTCGAGGGCGGCGACCCGGTCGAGACGACCCTCGACGAGATCGCCGAGCGCCGGTTCTCCGGCTGGTCCGCGTATCCCTTCGGCGTCGTGTGGGCCTTCGGCGAGGCCGGGTCGGACCTCGCGGCCGGGCGCGGCTTCGACCTCGCCGTCGACTCCGACGTGCCCGTCGGCGCCGGACTCTCCTCGTCCGCCGCGATCGAGATGGCCACCGCCGTCGCCCTGAACGACCTCTGGGCGGTCGGTGCCGATCGGGCGGCGCTCGCACGGATCGGGCGCCGGGCCGAGAACGTCGCCGTCGGTGCGCCGACGGGGATCATGGACCAGGCCGCCAGCGTCTTCGGTGAGGCCGATTCGGCGGTGTTCCTCGACTGCCGCAGCCTGGAGGTGGAGCAGGTGCCGCTGGGCTTCGCGGCGGCGGGGCTCGCCCTCCTCGTGGTCGACACGAAGGTCGAGCACGCCCACGCGACCGGCGGGTACCGCGACCGGCGTGAGGCGTGCGAGCGCGCGGCGAGCGAGCTCGGCGTGCCGGCGCTCCGGGACGTGGCGGTCGACGACCTGCCCGACGCGCAACGGCTGCTCGATCCGGTCACGTTCCGCCGGGTGAAGCACATCGTCACCGAGGACGCCAGGGTGCTGCAGAGCGTCGCGGCACTCAAGGTCCACGACACGATGGCGTTCGGCGCGCTCATGTACGAGAGCCACGTGTCGATGCGGGACGACTTCGAGATCAGCGTGCCCGAGCTCGACACCGTCGTGGAGGTCGCTCGCGAACGGGGTGCGATCGGTGCGCGGATGACCGGCGGCGGATTCGGTGGATCCGCGATCGCGCTGCTGCCGGCGGACGACGCGGACGCGCTCGCCGACGCCGTGCGGGCCGCGTTCGCGGAGCGCGGCCACCGTGCGCCGGCCGCCTTCCGGGTGATCCCGGCCGCGGGCGCCGGCCGCCTTCACTGACCGTCGCCCTCCGCCGCGTTCCGGATCCGCCGCGGCTGTTCAGGGGGACCCGTCGCCGGTTGCGGCGAGTCGTGCGGGATGCCCTGAGAACGGCGGATGGGCCGGGGGCCGACCCACCGACCCACTGACCCACCCGCCGCCCAGCCGCCGGCCGCCACACTGGGGGCATGCGATACAGGACACTCGGCAACAGCGGCACCGTCGTCTCGGTGCAATGCCTCGGCACCATGACCTTCGGCGACGAGGCCGACGAGGAGACCTCGGGCCGCATCATCGAGGCCTACCTCGAGGCCGGCGGCAACTTCCTCGACACCGCGGACGTCTACTCGAAGGGGATCTCCGAGCAGGTCATCGGCCGCTGGCTGGCCTCTCATCCCACCGACGCCGAGCAGCTCGTGATCGCCACGAAGGGCCGGTTCCCGATGGGACCCGGCGCCAACGACTACGGCGCCTCCCGCCGCCACCTCCGCGACGCGCTGGACTCGAGCCTCGCCCGCCTCGGCGTCGACCACGTCGATCTGTACCAGATCCACGCGTTCGACGCCCTCACTCCGCTCGAGGAGACCCTCCGCTTCCTCGACGACGCGGTGTCCGCCGGCAAGATCGGGGCGTACGGCTTCTCGAACTTCACCGGCTGGCAGCTGACGAAGGCCGCCTGGATCGCGAAGGTGCACGGCTGGGCGCCGCCCGTGACCCTGCAGCCGCAGTACAGCCTCCTCGTGCGCGGGATCGAGCACGAGATCGTGCCGGCCGCGCTCGATCAGGCGATCGGGCTGCTGCCGTGGTCGCCGCTCGCCGGGGGCTGGCTCTCCGGGAAGTACCAGCGGAACGCCGTGCCGACCGGTGCGACGCGCCTCGGTACGAACCCGGACCGCGGCATGGAGGCGTACGGCCCCCGCAACGAGGACGAGCACACCTGGCGCGTGCTCGACGCCGTGAAGGAGGTGGCGGACGAGGTGGGCTCGACCCCGGCGGCCGTCGCCCTCGCCTGGCTCGACGCGCAGCCCGCGGTGACGAGCACGATCCTCGGCGCCCGCACGGTCGAGCAGCTCCAGCAGAACCTCGCCGCGGTGGACCTGCAGCTCGACGCCGACCAGCTCGCGCGCCTCACTGAGGCGAGCACCCCGCGCACCGAGGTGTACCCGTACGGGCCGCAGGCCGTCCAGCAGCGGCACCGGCCGATCGTCCCCGGGGCCTGACGTCATGGCGACGTACCCGTTCCGGCAGGTCGACGTGTTCCCCGGCAGCGCGCTCGGGGGCAACCCGGTGGCGGTCGTGCTCGACGCGGACGACCTCGACGACGCCACGATGCGGGAGTTCGCCCGGTGGACGAACCTCTCGGAGACCACGTTCGTGCTGCGTCCGGTGAACGAGCGGGCCCACTACCGGCTGCGCATCTTCACGCCGGCGGACGAACTGCCGTTTGCCGGGCATCCGACCCTCGGATCCGCGTCCGCGTGGGCCGACCACGCCGGCTTCCAGGGGGACCGGCTCGTGCAGGAGTGCGGGGTCGGCCTCGTCGACCTGCGCCGCACCGAGGACGGCTTCGCGCTGGCGGCGCCGCCCCTCATCCGGTCGGGGGCGCCGACCGCGGAGGACCTGGCCGCGGCCGTGACGTCCCTGCGGCTGGATCCGGACCGCGTCGTGGACGCCCAGTGGACGGACAACGGCCCTGGCTGGCTCGCGATCCGGCTGCGTGACGCGGAGACGGTGCTCGGTATCGTGCCCGACTTCGAGCACATGCCGGTTCCCATCGGCGTCGTCGGCGCGCACGCGGCGGCCGGCCCCGCGGACTTCGAGGTCCGCGCCTTCGTGCCCGGGCTCGGCGTGCCGGAGGATCCCGTGACGGGCAGCCTCAACGCGGGAATCGGCACGTGGTTCTTCGGCGCCGGCATCGTCGACGCCGGCTACACCGTGCGGCAGGGCACCGTGCTCGGCGGCAACGGCCTCGTGCGGGTCTCGCGCGACTCGGAGGGGGTCTGGGTGAGCGGCGCGTGCTCCACGCGGGTGTCGGGAACCGTCACGCTCTAGCCGCGCGTCAGGCGGCGGTCGGCTCCGCACGCCGGGGCCGGCCGCGCGCCGCGATCGCGCCGGTGATCACGGTGCCGACGCAGAGGGCGGCGGCGCTCCAGGTGAGGGCGGTGCCGACGCCCACCACGGCGCCGAACAGGCCGACCGTCACGCCGCTGCCGAGCCGGAGCCCGTTCGCGGCCACGCCGTAGAGCCCGATCACGCGGCCGCGCTCCGCCGGCGGAGCGAGCAGCTGCACGACGGTCTGGGAGATCGACATCGAGGCGAGGTTCGCGACGCCGGCGAGGAAGAGCAGCACGAGCGCGAGCCCGAACGAACCCGTCACCGCGAAGCCGAGGATGCCGAGCCCGTAGACCAACGTGCTCACCACGGCCGCGCGGATGGTGGGCCTCGGCCATCCGGTCGCCTCGAGCAGCAGGCCGCCGAGCACGCCGCCCGCTCCCGTCGCGAAGAGCAGGGCGCTGTACGCGGCATCGCCGGTGCCCGCGCCGAGCCGCCCCGCGAAGGCGGGCATCACGCTCTGCAGCGACGCGCCGACGAAGAACGAGCCGAGTCCGGCCAGCACGATCATCGACACGAGGGTGCGATCGCCCGCCACGAACCGGGCGATGCGGACCAGCTCGCGGAAGCCGAATCGCACCCGGTCGGCGACGACGTCGCGGGAGTGGCCCGTCACGCGGGTGCGGAACAGGAAGAGCACGAGCGGCGCGTAGAACGCCGCGTTCACGAAGATCCCCGCCTGGGCGCCGAGCCCGACGAGGAGCAGACCGCCGACGACCGGCCCGAACAGGATGCCGAGGCTGCGGAACGTCGAGTTGAGCCGCACCGCGCTCGGCAGCTCGGTGGGGCGGACGAAGTCGTGGAGCATCAGCTGCTCGGCCGGCCCCCACAGCGCCCCTGCGGTGCCGTGCAGCACGAGCAGCACGCAGGCGGCCTCGACGGTCAAGGTGTTCGTGGCGAAGAGCACCCCCCACGCGATCGACACCGCGGCGAACAGCAGCTGGCCGGCCTGGATGACGCGCCGGCAGTCGAACCGGTCGGCGAGAGCGCCGAACGGCACCGACAGGAGCAGGAACGGCAGCCAGTGGCTGAACACCTGGAAGCCTGCGAGCACCGGCGAGTGGTAGCGCTGCCACAGCACCCAGTACGTGATGACGTGCTCGATGTTGTCGGCCATCATCGCCAGCGCGGCGCCGATCAGGTAGGAGCGGCAGTCGGCGACGCGGAGCGCCGCGAACCGCCGGGGAGCGGCTGCGGGGGACGGCGTCACCCCTCCATTCTCGCGGCCGGTCGTCGACGCCCCGGCACCGTCCGGCCGTCCGGTCCGCGTGGGCCGCCGGGATCGGCCGGAAGCGCCCGGCTCAGCCGGGGGGCTGCAGCAGCCGCCAGACCCGGTCGCGCGTCATCGGCAGCTCGTGGGGGCGCACCCCGATCGCGTCGCGGTTGGCGTTGGCGAGGGCCGGCGCGACCGGGTTGTTGGGCGCCTCGCTCATCGACTTCGCGCCGAACGGGCCGTTCGGATCGACGGTGTCGGCGAATCGCACGGTGGTCTCGGGCACGTCGGCGAGCTGGGGCACGTGGTAGTTGCGGAACACCCGCGTCAGCACCTGGCCGCCCTCGACGCGCACCTCCTCGTACAGGGCGCTCCCGATCGCCTGCGCCGTGCCGCCCTCGACCTGCCCGCGCAGCTGCTCCGGGTTCAGCACCCGTCCCGCGTCCACCGCCTGCACGGACTTCAGGATGCGCACCTCGCCCGTCGCGGTCGAGACGGCGACGCGGAACGCGTGCACGTTGAACGCGAGGCCCCGCGGGGTGCCGTTCGCGGACCCCGTCGCGACCAGGGGCCCGAAGGCCGACAGGGGCCGGCGCACGTCGCCGGCCGTGACCCCGCCGGGGTCGAGCACCGCATCCGGTCCGGCCGCCGCGAGCACGGCCTCCCGCAGCGCGATGGCCGCGCGATGCACGGCGGCGCCGGCCACGACCGTGCCGGCGGAGCCGAAGGCCCCGGTGTCGTAGCGGGCGCCGTCCGTGTCGGAGGAGCGGATGCGGATCCGCCCGACCGGCACCGCGAGCACCTCCGCGGCGAGCTGGGCGTGCACCGTGGTCGTGCCGTTGCCGAACTCCGCCGTGCCGACCTCGAGCAGCAGGCCGCCGTCCGCCTCGAGGGTGAGCCGCACGTCGCTGAAGTGGCCGCGCGGCGGCATGGTCGCGATCATCGCGGACGCCATCCCCTCCCCGACGCGCCAGGGGCCGCCCGCGTCCGGCAGCGGCTCGCCCGGTTCCCGCAGCGCCGCCTCGGCGAGATCGAGTGCCTGATCGAGCCCGTAGCCGCCGTAGTGCAGGTCCGTGGTCTCGTCCGGATCCGTCACGACGACGGGGTCTCCCGGCACGATCACGTTGCGGCGGCGCAGCTCGAACGGATCCATGCCGAGCCGTCGGGCGAGCTCGTCCATCGCCGACTCGACCGCGAACATGACCTGCCCGAGTCCGTAGCCGCGGAACGCCCCCGAGGGCGGGTTGTTCGTGTACACCGACTCGGCCCGCACCCGCCGGTTCGCGACCCGGTACATGCTGACCGACTCGTGGCTGCCGTGGAAGAGCACGCCCGGCGCGTGGTTCCCGTAGGCGCCGGTGTCGGCGAGCACGTCGAGGTCCATCGCGGTGAGCACGCCGTCCCTCGTGGCGCCGAGCGACACGGTCACGCGCTTCGGATGGCGCATGGGCGCGATCGTGAACTCGTCCTCGCGGGTGAACTCGTACTGCACCGGGCGCCCCGTCGCGAGCACGGCGAGCGTGACGAGGTCCTCCGTGAGCAGCTCCTGCTTGCCGCCGAAGCCCCCTCCGACCCGCGCCGTGATCACCCGCACCCGCTCCGGCGCCAGCCCGAAGACGCGGCAGATCTCGTCGCGCACGAGGTACGGCACCTGGGAGCTGGTGCGCAGCACGAGGCGGCCGTCGGCGTCCAGCCATCCGCGGGTCGCGTGGGTCTCCAGGGCCGCATGCGCCACGCGCCCGGTGCGCCAGGTGCCGGTCACGACGACCTCCGCCGCGGCGAGCGCGCCGGCGACGTCGCCCATCTCGCCGTGCTTGAGCGCGGCGACGTTGCGGCCCGGCTCGGCGATCCGCGTCGCCGCGCCGTCCTTCTCGCCGTGCAGCAGGGGGGCGCCGGGCGCCCGCGCGGCGTCCGGCTCGAAGACCGCCGGCAGCACCTCGTAGTCGACCGTGATCGCGCCGAGCGCGGCCTGCGCCTGTGCGAGCGACTCGGCGACGACGGCCGCGACGCGCTGCCCCGCGAACCGCAGCACCGGATCGAGCACGCGCGTGTCGTCCGGGTCCTCCAGCCGGTTCTGATGCCGGCCGGTGGAGAACAGCACGTCGGGCGCGTCCGCCGCGGTCAGGACCGCGAGCACGCCCGCCATCCCGCGGGCGCCCACGGTGTCGATCCGGCGGATCCGTGCGTGCGGGTGGGGGCTGCCGAGCACCGCGAGATGGGCGAGCCCGGTCGTGCGGAGGTCGAGCGTGTACGGCTCGGCGCCGGTGACGATCCGGGCGGCGGCGGGCGACCGGACCGACCGTCCCACCGCCCCCGGCTCCGCGCCGTCGACCGTGCCGCCGGCGCCATGCAGCGCGTCGCGGATGCTGCGGTAGCCGGTGCATCGGCAGAGGTTGCCCTTGAGGAGCCGGGGGAGGTCCTCGTCGTCGGCGTCGCGCACCTCGTCGGTGCTCGCCGTGACGACCATGCCGGCGGTGCAGAAGCCGCACTGGAACGCACCGGCCTCCACGAACCGCTGCTGCACGTCCCCGAGGGCGTGCTCGTCCCCGAGGCCCGCGACGGTGGTCACGGCGCGGCCGTCGGCGCGGTGGGCGGGCACGATGCAGGAGTGCACGGGGCGCCCGTCCAGCAGCACGGTGCAGGCGCCGCAGTCCCCGGCGTCGCAACCCTTCTTCACGCCGAAGTGCCCCGTGTCCCGCAGCACCGTGCGCAGGCACTGGCCCGAGTCGGAATGCGCCTCCGCGGCCCTTCCGTCGACCGTGAACCTCATCCCGCGAGCTCCGATCGCACGTCCTCCGCGAGCAGGCGCGTCATCGCCGCGCGCCAGTCGGCGGCGCCGTGCGCATCGGCGAACCAGGTGCGGATGCCGTCGACGGCCGCGGTGAGGAGGCCCGGTCCGGGGGGCTCCGGGAACCGCAGCACCTCGGGCCTGGCCGTGCCGCCCGTCACGCTGAGGACGGTCGTCCCGTCGGCGTCCCGCCGGCCTGCGACGACCGTCCCGGCCCGTCCGAGGGGGGACAGCGCGATCCGGCGGAAGGCGGTGCGGGCGGCGAGCGGCGGGGCGGCGATCTCGATGGAGCGGATCACCTCGCCGTGGCGCAGCGTCGTGGCCCGCTGACCGAGGACGAACCCCTCGACGGGTTGCCGCCGCTCTCCGCCCCCCGCGGCCCAGATCACGAGCTCGGCGTCGAGGGCCGCCGTCACGCCGATCAGCGCGCCGGCGGCGAGAGCCGTGGCGAGGTTCCCGCCGATCGTCGCGGTGTTCCACACCTTGAAGGACTGCAGGAGGGACTCCGCGCCCGCCCGGAACAGCGCCACGGCGGGACGTCCGTCGGGTGGGATGCGCACGAGCTCCGCCACGGTGCATGTCGCGGCGATCGAGAGTCCGCCGTCCTGCCGGGCGGTCCACGCCGGCCAGCCGAGTTCCATCAGGTCGACGAGCCCCGTGAGGTGGCCCTGCGGCTCCGAGTACAGCCACGTGCCGCCCGCGAGCGGCGCCTCGCCCGCGCCGAGGACGAGGTCCGACCGGACCCGCGCCACCCGCACGTGAGCGAGGTTCGGCAGGTCCATCCGCTCATTCTTCCCGTCGCTCGGCCCTCGCCGCACGTCGTGGCGTGCCGATCCGCTCGGGGGGTCAGCCGGCCCTCGTTCCGACCGGCGAGAATGCGCTGGGGGAGTGAGGGGAGGGGCGGATGCGGGCACGGACCTTGGTCGCCGCCGCGACCGGCAGCTACGCCGCGAACATCGCGCTCGGCGTCGCGACGGCGACGCGGGTCCTCGACACGTCGCGGGTCCGGTGGGTGCACCACGCGCTCTACATCGTCACCGTGTCGCTCACCGTCGTCGCGGTGGCCGGCGTGCCTCCCGACCCGAAGGCACGCCGCCTCGCGCCTGCGCTGCTGCCGCTGGCCGTGATCCCCTTCGCGGGCACGCACGGCCGGCGGCACTACGTCGTCGCCGCCGCGGCGGCCCCGTTCTACGCGCTCGCCGCGTTCGGGAGGAGCTGATCCATGGACCTGCTCGACGCCATCCGCCGCCGCCGCACCACCAACGGCCCGCTGCTGCCCGATCCCGTCTCGGAGGAGCATCAGCGGGTGCTCATGGAGGTGGCGAGCCGCGCGCCGTCGCAGCTGAACAGCCAGCCGTGGCGCTTCGTGCTCGTCGAGAGCCGGGAGACGATCGACGCGATCGCCGACATCAGCGGCGAGAGCATGACGGAGGCGATGAGCAACGGCACGTTCTTCGAGCGCTACAAGCCCTACTTCCGCTTCAGCCGGGCCGAGATGGACCGACGGCGCGACGGGATGCTGTTCGACCGCCTGCCCGCGCCCCTCAGGCCCTTCACCGGACAGGTGTTCACCGCGCGCGGGCAGAAGCTCATGAACGCGATGCGGGTGCCGCAGACGCTCGGCGCGGAGAACCGCAGGCTCGTCGCGGGGGCACCGCTGCTGCTCGCCGTGCTGCTCGACCGGTCCGAGTACCGCCCGGGCGAGCTCTCCTCCTTCTACTCCGTGTTCAGCATGGGCGCCGCGATGGAGAACGTCTGGCTCACGACCACGGAGCTCGGGATGGGGATCCAGTTCGTGTCGTTCCCGATGGAGGTGCCCGGGCAGTGGGCGCGGATCGAGCGTCTGCTCCACGTGCCGCCCGGGCTCGAGCTCATGGCCGTCTACCGGCTCGGCTACCTGCCGGAGCAGGAGCGCCGACCTGCGATCGACTGGACGAGCGCCGAGCGCAGGCTGCCGTCGCAGTTCGTGTTCCGCGAGACGTGCGAGACGCCGCAGCAGGGCTGGGACGACGTCGCCGCGCCGGACCGCCGCTGACCGTCCTGCGCCGCTACTCCGCGAGGATCCGCGATCGGGCCTCGTCGCGCTCGGCGGCGCTGATCGTGCCGTTCGCGGCGAGCACGTCGAGCTCGGCCAGCCGTTCGGCCTTCGACGGGGTGTGCCGCAGCGCGTCCGACTGCAGCGCCTTCGCCGCGAGATCCGTCTCGAGCGTGAGCGGGTTGACTCCCTGCTTCGCCAGGCGGGCGGCGCGGTAGACCGAGAGCGCGATCGCGCCGACGAAGAACAGCACCACGATCGTCGCGATGACGGCGAAGCCGGCCCCGAAGAGCGCGTCGGGTCCCGGGGCGTTCGGGTCGGGCATGCGTCCCCCTCGCGAGTCCTGGTCGCAGCGTAGTGGCGGCGCGCCGCCACGGGGGAGGGGCGGCGCCCGGCACGACCCGCGGATCCGGGCTCGGGGAGAATGGGCCGGCCATGCGCATCACCTCCCTGAACCTCCAGGGCTTCGCCGACTGGGAAGCCCGCATGCCGCGCGTCGCCGCGTACCTCCAGCAGGCGGCGCCGGACGTGATCCTGTTCCAGGAGGTGGTCTGGCTGCCCGAGGTCTCGCCGGTCACGCAGGTCGACCTGCTCGGCAGGGCGCTCGGCTACCCGTACCGGCACGAGTCGGTGACGCGGTTGCAGCGCGGCCGGGTCGTCGAGGACTACCGGGAGGGTCTCGCGCTGCTCAGCCGCCATCCGGTGCCGGCCACCGAGGCGCTCGTGCTGCACCACGAGCAGGGCGACCCGCACCAGCGCATCGTGCAGCTCGCGGACGTGGACGTGGACGGCATCACCTGGCCGCTGATGAACGTGCACCTGTCGGTCCGCGACGACTTCGCGCTGCACAACCTCGAGGAGGTGCTGCGGATGCAGGAGGCGCGCGGCGAGCGCCGCATCCTGGGCGGTGACTTCAACGTGAACCACCTCGAGCGGCACGCGCACCTCTGGCGGGGCTGGGGGCGGCTCACCTCCGAGGGGCGCGACTACATGTCCCGCCCGCTGTCCCACGAGAACGACGACTACTTCCTCGTGCCGGATCGGTACACGATCGAGTCGGTGCGGATCTCCGGCGACGACCTCTCCGACCACCGCGCGCTCACGGTCGACCTGCGCCTCACCGCCTGAACGGACCGGCGGCCGCCGGGCTGCCCCTCAGATCCGGCCGCGTAGCCTCGTGGCATGGCTACGACCACCGCAGTCCCCACCGTCACCCTGAACAACGGCGTCGAGATCCCTCAGCTCGGCTTCGGCGTCTTCCAGATCGAGCCCGAGAAGACCCGCGAGGCCACCCTCGCGGCCCTCGAGGTCGGCTACCGGCACATCGACACGGCCGAGATGTACGGCAACGAGAAGGAGGTCGGTGAGGCGGTCCGCGAGTCCGGCATCGACCGCGGCGAGATCTTCGTCACGAGCAAGCTGAACAACGGCTACCACGACCCCGACGACGCCGCCCGCGCCTTCCAGCAGACCCTCGACGTGCTCGACCTCGGCTACGTCGACCTGTTCCTGATCCACTGGCCGCTCCCCGGCGTCGGCGACTTCGTCGAGACCTGGAAGGCGATGGAGCGGATGTACGAGGGCGGCCGCGTGCGCGCCATCGGCGTCTCGAACTTCAAGCAGCACCACCTCGACCGCCTGTTCGCCGCGACGACCGTCGTTCCGGCGGTGAACCAGATCGAGATCCACCCGTACCTGACGCAGGACGACGTGCGGGAGTTCGACCGGGAGCACCGGATCGCGACCGAGGCCTGGTCGCCGATCGCGCAGGGCAACGTGCTGGAGGACCCCGTGCTCGTGCGGATCGCGAACCGGCTCGGCAGGTCGACGGCGCAGGTCACGCTCCGCTGGCACATCCAGCGCGGCGACATCGTCTTCCCGAAGTCGGTGACGCGCGAGCGCGTGCAGGAGAACTTCGAGCTCTTCGACTTCGAGCTGACGGACGCCGACATGAGCGACATCACCGCGCTGAACAAGGACGAGCGCACGGGCCCCGACCCCGACACGTTCAACTACATCCCGAGCTGATCCCGGCGCACATCGGCCACGTTCTGCCCCCGTCCGGCCGGTCCGGGGGCGGAAGGTTGCAGGACCGCGTTTGGATGGGGGCATGGTCTGCCTCGACGGTCGCGTGTTCGACATGGTCTCCTCCACCGCGAGCCGGGTGGATCCGGCTGCGCCGACGCGCTTCGTCTACCACGAGGCGGACGGCGTGCTCTGGGGCGAGTACGCCGGCGACACGGTGACGACGGGCCGCTTCGTCGGCACCCGGACGGGCGACCTCGTCCATGTGCACTTCGTGCACGCGCTGGTCGCCGGCGGTGCGCCCGTCACCGGGGCGGCGATCTCCCGGATCGAGCAGGACCACGGCGGCCGCCTGCGACTCGTCGAGGACTTCGAGGCCGACGGCGTGCCGCACATCAGCGTCTGCGCCGAGGTCCACCCCTCCTAGACGGACGGACGGACGGACGGACGCTTCGCATCCGCTACACTTGACGACGCCGAAGACCGCCGGTCGTCGCTGCGCCCCCGGGTGCGGTGGCCGAAGGCCCGGATCCGTACAGGGTCCGGCGACCTGCGCAGGTGACATGAGAAGGACATCCGTTCGCGGATGGAACCGCCCCGTGCGCCCGCGCCGGGGCATTTTTGTTGCCCTGACGGTTCAGGCGCACAGGATTTACCGACATACGAAGGAGGTGCCATGGCGACGAAGGAAGCCACCGTGGCGGAGCTGACGGACGGGTTCAAGAACTCGAACGCGGCGCTGCTCACCGAGTACCGCGGCCTCACCGTGGCGCAGCTGAAGCAGCTGCGCCAGTCGATCCGTGAGCACGCCACGTTCGCCGTGGTGAAGAACACGCTCACGAAGATCGCGGCGAACAACGCGGGCATCACCGCGTTCGACGCGGAGCTCGCCGGTCCGTCGGCCATCGCGTTCGTGCACGGCGACACGGTCGCCGTCGCGAAGGCGCTGCGCGACTTCAGCCGCACGAACCCGCTGCTCGTCGTCAAGAGCGGCTACTTCGACGGCGCTCCGCTCAGCGCGGACGAGGTCACGCGGCTCGCGGACCTCGAGTCGCGCGAGGTGCTGCTCGCCCGCGCAGCGGGCGCCTTCAAGGCGACCCTCACCCGGGCCGCCTACGCGTTCAACGCACCGCTGTCGAAGGCCGTCCGCACGGTCGACGCGCTGCGGGAGAAGCAGGCGGCCTGACCGCTGCGTCCCGACGGACGCAGCGCAGGTTGCGAGACCCACCGCACCAGCGGTTCCCATCCGTCCGGCCGGATCCCCCGCGCCGGGTAACCGACCCAGTCATCCATCCCTAGGAGGCACATATGGCCAAGCTCAGCACCGACGAGCTCCTCGACGCGTTCAAGGAGCTCTCCCTCATCGAACTGTCCGAGTTCGTCAAGAAGTTCGAGGAGACGTTCGACGTCACCGCGGCCGCCCCGGTGGCCGTCGCGGCGGCTCCGGGTGCCGGTGGCGGCGCGGCCGCCCCGGCCGAGGAGGAGGAGAAGGACTCCTTCGACGTCATCCTCGAATCGGTCGGCGACAAGAAGATCCAGGTCATCAAGGAGGTCCGCGCGCTGACCTCCCTCGGCCTCGGCGAGGCGAAGGCGCTGGTCGACGGCGCCCCGAAGCCCGTCCTCGAGGGCGCGAACAAGGAGACCGCCGACAAGGCCAAGGCTCAGCTCGAGGCCGCCGGCGCGACCGTCACGCTCAAGTAGTCGTCGTCCGCGGACGAACACGAAGGGCGTCACCCCGCGGGGTGACGCCCTTCGGCGTCGTCCGGCACGGAGCGACCCCGCCGCTTCCGTAGGTGCCGCACACGCACCGCCGCGCAGCGGTCAGGTGTGCTCGAGCACGCCCACCGGGCGGTGCAGCGTCGCGGGGTCGCCGTGCGCTCGGGGTGGCGCGGTCGTGCGCCGCACGACGAGCTGCCAGTCCGCCCGGATGACGCGCTGGCGGGTGCGGACGCCGCCGAGCTCGTCGAGCATCAGCTTGGCGGCGACCGCCCCCTGCTCATGCGGGTTCTGCCGGATGGTGGTGAGGCCGTAGGTCTCGCTCCACGAGTGGTCGTCGATGCCGATCACGGAGAGGTCCTCGGGCACCCGCAGGCCGAGCTCCTGGGCCGCCACCAGCACGCCGAAGGCCATCTCGTCCGAGCCGGCGAAGATGGCCGTCGGGCGGTCGGCGGGGCTGAGCACGGCCTGCGCGGCCACCTTCGCCTGCGGCATCAGGAACCCGCCCGACGCGAACCAGTCCACACGCGGCGTGAGGCCGTGCGCCTGCAGGGTCTGCCCCCAGCCGGAGCGCCGCGCCAGGGCGACGGTGTAGTCCATGCCGTACTCGTCCTCGCCACCGATGTGGGCGATGCGCGTGTGGCCGAGCCCGAGGAGGTGCTCCATGGCCGCGACCGTGGCGGCCTGATCGTCGACGCCGACGCTGCGCACGCCGCGGACGGCGGCCCCCACGATGATCGACGGCATCGCGAGGCTCCGCAGCTCCCGGCGCTCCTCCTTCGAGAAGTCGATGCCGAGCGCGATGACGGCGTCGGCGCGCTTCCGCAGCAGGCTGTTGTGGAACAGTCGCTGCCGCTTGCCCGGACCGATCGCGAGGTCGATCAGGAACGCGTCGTAGCCCTCTCGTCGCAGCACGCTGTCGACGCCCTCCACGACCTCCGTGTAGAACCAGCGGCCCATCGAGGGGACGACCATCGCGATCGCGCGATGCCGTCCGCTCGACAGTCCGGCGGCCGAGGGGGACGGGACGTAGCCGAGCTCGGCGGCCGCGGCCTGCACGGCCTCGCGCGTCTTCGGCGACACGTTCGGCAGACCGCGGAGCGCGCGCGAGACGGTCGCGGTCGAGACACCGGTGTGCCGCGCGACGTCGTGGATGCTGGTCATCGCTTCCCCTCCACGACTAGGGCATCAGGAGCCGTCCGGCCCTTCGGGGCGATTCAGCACGCTCCGCCGGAGGAACCAGAGGCCGACTTCGAACAGGATCAGGACGAGCGCGGTCAATGACGACGCGAGCGCGTCCTTGTTGGCGATCTCGAGGTAGAGCGTGATGCCGACGAAGGCGACGGCGAAGAACCCGATGAAGCCCAGACCGAGGTCGAAGGTCTCCTTCAGGTCCCGCCGCCGCCTTCCGTCCATCAGCCCTTGACACCGCCGGCGGTGAGGCCGGCGACGATCCGCCGCTGGAAGATCAGCACCAGGATGATCAGCGGCACCGTGACGACGACGCCGGCCGCCATGGTGGCCGTGTACGGCACCTGGTGCGGCTGGCTGCCCGTGAACTGACCGATGACCGTCGTCACCGTCTGCGTCTGGTTGCTGTGCAGCACCGAGGCGAGCAGGTACTCGTTCCAGCTGGCGATGAAGGCGAGGATCGCGGTCGTGAACACCGCGGGCGCCGCGAGCGGGAGGATCACGATGCGGAACGCCTGGGCGGCCGTGCAGCCGTCGATCCGAGCCGCCTCCTCGAGCTCCCACGGCATCTCGCGGAAGAACGAGTTCAGCGTGTACACCGTGAGCGGCAGCGCGCCCGAGATGTACGGGATGATCAGCGCCTGGTACGTGCCCGCCCACCCGATGTCCGTGAACAGACCGAACAGCGGGGTGAGCAGCGCGACGCCCGGGAACATCGAGGCGCCGAGCACGAAGCCCATCACGAACCCCTTGCCGGGGAACGTGAGCCGGGCGAGCGCATAGGCCGCGAACACGCCGACCACGAGCGCGATGATCGTGACCGTCGTGCCGATGAAGAGGCTGTTCGCGAGGCCGAGGCCGAGCTGGTTGTTGGCCGGATCGAACGCGGTGGCGAAGTTGTTCAGCGTCACGTGATCGGGCAGCGGGTTCGCTTCGAACGTGTACCCGACGTCGCGGAACGCGGTGACGATCATCCAGTAGAAGGGCAGAAGGCACCAGATCACGATCAGCGCCGCCTGGATGGCGGTGCGGGCAGCGGACCCGGCGGCACGACGGCGGCGTGCCCGCGTCTTGGCGAGCGTCAGCTCGTCGAAGACGGGCCGCTCCGCGGTCGCGCTGGCGGGACCGGCGACAGAGGTCGAGCTCATACTTCCTTCGCCACCTTCCTGGCCTTCTTCTCGCTGCCGGTGATGTTCGCGCCCAGCAGGCGTATGAACACGAACGCGACCGCGAAGATGATGATGAACGTGATGGTCGAGAGGGCCGACGCCGAGTTCAGGCCCGATTTCACCTGATCGACCACGAGGATCGAGAGCGTGGTGGTCGCGTCACCGCGGCCGCCGCCGCCACCCGTGAGGATCTGCGGCAGGTCGTACATGCGCAGCGCGTCGAGGGTCCGGAAGAGGATCGCGACCACGAGCGCCGGACGGAGCAGCGGCAGCGTGATGCGGAAGAACTGCTGCACGGTCGTCGCGCCGTCCATGCGGGCGGCCTCGTAGACGTCCTCGGGGATGAGCTGGAGGCCGGCGAGGATGAGCAGCGCCATGAACGGGGTGGTCTTCCACGTGTCCGCGATGACGATCGCGAACCGGGAGGCCCAGAGGTCCGAGCCCCAGATGATCCTCGCGTTGAGGATCGTGTTGGCGATGCCGTCCGTCGCGAAGATGAAGTACCAGAGCTTCGCGGTCACGGCCGTGGGGATGGCCCACGGCACGAGCACGGCCGCACGGAGGATGCCGCGGCCCCGGAAGTTGCGATTCATGATGATCGCCATCCAGAGACCGAAGATCGTCTCGAGCACGACGGTGACGACTGCGAAGAAGAAGGTGACGAAGACGGAGTTCCAGAAGCTCGCCGCCAGGGTGCCCGAGGCGCACGCCGTGTGACCCCCGGTGGCCGTCGCGCACTGCTGCAGCAGCCAGTGCGTGTAGTTCTCGAGCCCCACGAATCCGCCGGTGACGGCGAAGCCGGTGTTGGGGTCGATGTGGGTGTCGGCCTGGAACGAGTTGAAGATCGAGAGCACGATCGGGTACCCGACGACCACGGCCATCACGACGATGGTGGGCAGCAGCAGCAGGTACGCGTTCCGGATCTCGCGGCGCCGGTTGGCGTCGAGGCTGTCGCGCCCCGGTCGCCGTCCGTCACCGGGGGACGTTGCTATCGCGGTCGTGGGATCCGCGGTGGTCATGATGCCTCCT
>DASYJR010000202.1:0-15906 GCA_035996305.1 Amnibacterium sp.
TCGAGACGGGCCGGTCCCGTCGGCCCGACCGCCACCTCGAACCGCCAGGCGGGGTCGTAGGCGGGTACGTCCAGGCCCTCGAACCCGGCGCGGTCCTCGGGCAGGAGCGGGGTGGCGGGGTGCTCCCGGAACATCCGGTCCCGCTCCGCCCGCCAGAGGGCGTGACCCTCGGCGGGCGAGGCGGCTGCGCGGACCGCGGTGTACATCGCGGACGTGCTGCGCCGCCAGTCGAGCACGGCGAGCGCCGACGCCGGCTGATCGCTCATCGGGCGAGCGCCTCCACCGGGTCCTCGCCGGGACCCACGGCCACGAAGTCCGCCTCGATGCCGGCGCGCTCGAGCAGCTCGGTGAAGCGGCGGCGCCGCCGCGCCGTGATCAGCGTGACGACCGTGCCCGACGCGCCCGCGCGCCCGGTTCGGCCGGAGCGGTGCAGGTACGTCTTGTAGTCCTCGGCGGCGTCCGCGTGCACGACGAGCTCGATGTCGTCGACGTGGATGCCGCGCGCGGCGACGTCGGTGGCGACGAGCGCGCCGACCTTGCCGTCGGAGAACCGGGCGAGATTGCGGCTGCGCCGCGCCTGGTTCAGGTCGCCGTGGAGGCTCTCCGCGCGCACGCCCGCGCCGTCGAGGTCGTCGGCGAGCTGCTCGGCGAACGCCCGGGTGCGGGCGAACACCAGCGTGCGCTCGACGGAGTTCAGCAGCGCGGTGAGCACCGGCAGCTTCTCCCCCTGCTCGATGACGAGCACGCGGTGGACCGCGGTGCTCTCCCCGTCGACGTCGGCGACCTCGTGGACGGCCGGCTCCGGCAGGAACTCGTCGACGAGTGTCGAGACCGCGGCGTCGAGCGTCGCGGAGAAGAGCATCCGCTGCCCCGCGGCCGGCACCCGGCGCAGCAGCCGCTGCATCGGCTCGAGGAACCCGAGGTCGGCCATGTGGTCGGCCTCGTCGAGCACGGTGATCTCGATCTCGCCGAGGTCGAGGCGCCGCTGCTCCAGCAGGTCCTCGACCCGCCCGGGCGTGCCGATCACGATGTCGACCCCCTTGCCGAGCGCGCCGACCTGGCGGGCCTGCGGGACACCGCCCACGATCTGCGTGGTGTACAGGCCGACCGAGCGCGCGATCGGCTGCACCGTCCGGTCGATCTGCAGGGCGAGCTCGCGGGTCGGGGCGAGGATCAGGGCGCGCGGCGCGCGGCCCATCCGCCGTCCGGTGCCCGAACGACCCGACTCGTGCCAGTTGCGCATCAGCCGCTCGACGAGGGCGGCGCCGAACGCGATGGTCTTGCCGGATCCCGTGCGGCCGCGGCCGAGCACGTTGCGACCGGCGATCGCATCCGGGATGGTGGCCGCCTGGATCGGGAACGGGCTCACGGCGCCGAGACCGGTGAGGGCCTTCGTGATCCCCTCGCCGAGACCGAGATCGGCGAAGGTCACGCCGGCGACGTCCTCGGCCGTCACGACCTCCCCTTGAAGGTGCTCGAGCACGACGTCCTCCGGAGGCGTCCACGCGGGGCGGGCGTCGTCCTGGAATCGAGACCGGTCCGAGCGCTCGTGGCGCTCGCCGCGCTGCGGCCGATCCGAATGCTGCGGACGGTCGCCGTAGTGGGGGCGGTCCGACCGTTCGGGCCGGTTCCCGTGCTCCGGACGGCCGGATCGCTGGGGTCGGTCGCCGGAGGACGGCCGCTCGGATCGCTCAGGCCGGTCACCGCGCGGGCGGTCCGCACGCTCGGCCCGTCCGCCGTACTGGGGGCGCTCGGAGGCGCGATCCCCGTACAGCGGCCGGTCGGACCACTGGGGGCGGTCGATCCGCTGCGGGCCGTCGGAACGGGGACGCCGGCTCGCGGGCGCGTCGGCGCGGAAGGAGCGGGTCGGCCGGTCGGACCGCTGGGGACGGTCCTCGCGGGGGACGCCGTACTGACGCGGCGAGCGGTCGTCGCGCTGGGGACGGTCGCCGCGATCACGGCGGTCGCCGTAGGCGGGGCGGTCACCGCGGGGGCGGTCATCCCGAGCGCCCCGCTCGGGGCGGCGAGGGTTCGTGCGGGGGCCCGGGTACCAGTCGGTGCGGCGGTCCTGACGGCCGCCCCGCTCGCCGTCGTCGGGACGACGGTCGTCGCCGGACCGGCTCTCGGCGCGCGGGCGGCGGTCGACGCCACCGCGCTCGTCCGTCCGGCGGCTCCGGTCAGGACCGCTGCGCTCGTCCGTCCGGCGGCTCCTGTCGGCCCCGAAAGCGGCGTCGCGGCGCGCGGCGCGCGAGGCCGGGGCACCCTCGACCGGGCGCGGGCCTCGGCCCGTGCGGGAGGCCGAGGGGTCGGCCGTCTCGCGCTTCGCGCGGTCGTCGGCCGTCCAGCGGCGTTTGGCCCCTGCGGGCGTGCGATTGTTCCTGGCGTGGAGCGCCATGGCGATCTCGATTCGATGCAAGCGGCATGCGCACACGGGCGATCGATTCGATCGGCGGCGCGGCCTCGGATGACGGGCGCCTCGGAGCGGGCGCCTGAAGGCCACGACTGGACACCACGGGAATGGTCCTGACGGCCGACCCGCCCATGCTACGCGCCCGAGGTGGGCCCGAGCGCCCCGGCCCTCACGATCGCCCGGCCGCCCTCGCGAGGGTCGCCGCCGCGGCCGCTCCCGTCTCCCACGGCTCGCCGTGCCCGGGCAGCAGCAGATCCGCGTCGGTCTCCGCGATCGCCTGCAGCGATGCGAGCGCCTGCTCGCTGTCCGCGGTCGCGGCGCCGGCCACGATCCTCGGGCCGGTGGCGCCCGTGTACGGGTCGAGCGTGACGAGCGCGTCGCCGCAGAGCAGGACGGACGAGTCCTCGAGCAGCAGCGCGCTGTGCCCGAACGTGTGGCCGGGGGTGAACACCACCTTCGGACCGCCCGGCACGGGCAGCACGTCGTCCGGTCCGAAGTCGATGAGCTCGTCGATGCCCGGGACCGCGAACGCACCGGCGCGTGCCATCGCCGCGAGGACGGGCACGCCCCCCGGATGCCGGATCGGGTAGAGCGCCCGTGGGTTCTCGTGCGCGTACCGGTAGGGGTGCGCGGCGATCGTCCGCTCCGCAGGGTGGGCGTACACCGGGACGTCCCACTCCTCCTGCATCCGCAGGGCGAAGCCGAGGTGGTCGAAATGGGCGTGGGTGAGCAGGAGCGCGGCGACGTCCGAGGGCCCACGCGACAGCACCGTCAGCGCCCGGCGGAGGTGCGGCCAGGTGGCCGGCAGCGCGGCGTCGACCACCGTGACGGCCCGGCCCTCCTCGATGAGGTAGCAGCTGACGCCGGCGTGCGCGAGCCGGTGCACGCCGGGACGCACGTTCCGTGTGAGCACCGCCTGGAAGCGGCGCGGTCGGCCTGCCATGGCTGGACGCTAGGCACGGCGACTGCGAGGGTGCCGGACGGCGGCTCCGAGCCGCACCCCATCCGCCGTTCTCAGGAGATCCGGCCGACGCCGCATCCACCGCCGGATCCCCTGAGAACCGCCGGCCGATCCTGAACACGGCGGAGGAGGTGGTCAGCGGGCCGGCACCGCCGGTCGCGTCGGCAGCGTCTCGGGCGTCTCCGGCAGCGCGGCGGACCGCGCCCCCCGCCTGGCGCGGCGCAGATCGCGACGCTCGCGCCGCCCCTCGATCAGGTAGTAGAGCGTGGGCAGCACGATGAGGGTCAGCAGGGTCGACGAGACGAGCCCGCCGATCACCACGAGGGCGAGCGGCTGCGAGATGAAACCGCTGTTCCCGCTGAGACCGACGGCCGTCGGCACGAGGGCGAAGATCGTCGCGAGCGCCGTCATGAGGATGGGCCGGAGACGCCTCGCCGCTCCGTCGAGCACGGCGTCCCGCACCGTGCCGCCCTTCTCGCGGTACTGGTTCACCAGGTCGATGAGCACGATCGCGTTCGTCACCACGATGCCGACGAGCATCACGAGTCCGATGATCGAGGCGACACCGAGCGGGATGCCCGACACGAGCTGCAGGGCGATCGCGCCGGTCGCCGCGAACGGCACGGAGACCAGCAGCTCGAGCGGCTGCCGGAGGGACCGGAAGGTGGCGACCATCACGGTGTACACGATGAGGATCGCGGCGAGCAGCGCGAGCAGCAGCTGCTGGAACGCCGTGGTCTGATCGCTCGTGACACCGCCGAGCGTGGCGGAGGTGCCGGCCGGCAGATGCAGCGCGGCGACGGCCTTCGCCACCGCGGCGCTCGCGGCGCCCGTGTTCTGTCCGGCGGGGGTCGCGGAGACGGACGCGCTGCGCTTCGCGTCCGTGCTGGTGATCGAGGCGGGCTGCTCGGCGGTGCGGATCGTGGCGAGCGAGTCGAGACGCCGGTCCCCGGTCGGCGTGGGGACCTTCAGGGCGGCGAGCTGCGCGCTCGTCGTCGGCGGGTGCCGGTCGGCGAGGTAGACCGTGAGCCGGCCGTCGCCGACGGTGATCGAGCCGATCGACGTCGGCTGCGAGGCGCGCGCCACGACCTGGGCGAGCGCGACCTCGCTGTACCCGGCCTTCGCCGCCTTCGTGGCGTCGATGTCGACCGCGAGGTACGGCTGGGTCGCAGACAGGTTGCTCGACGCCTGGCTGACCTCGGGGAGGCGCCGCACCGCGGTGAGCACGCGCTGGGCCGCGGTGTCGAGCGCCGAGGTGGTGCCGGCGGTGATGTCGACCGCGATGTCGCTGCTCGTGCCGAAGCCCTGGGACGCGGTGACCTGGAAGTCGCCTGCGCCGGGCAGGGCCGTGAGCTCGGCACGGATCCGCCGCTGCAGCGCGTCCTGATCGACCTTCGCGGCCGTCGTGATCGAGTAGGTCACCTTCGTGCCGGAGCCAGCGGAGAACGCGTCCCGGAAGGAGCTGCCGCTCGTGCCGATCGAGGTGGCGACGGTGCGCACGCCGTCGATCGCGCGCAGCGCCCGGTCGGTCGCCCTGGCCCGCACCGTCTGGCTGTCGAGGCTCGTGCCGTCGGGGAGCGTCTCCGTGACGCGCACCGTGTTCTGGCCGGACGAGCCGAGGTAGTTGGTCTGCAGCAGCGGCACGAGCGCGCCGGTGCCGCCGAGGATCAGGAGGGCGACGACGGTCGTGATCCACGGGTGCCGGAGCGTGCCGCCGAGCACGGGCCGGTAGACCCGCTGCAGCAGCGGGACCCGGAGCACCGTCGACCGCCCCTTGCGTGCGTGCCGGGGACGCAGGAACCAGTACGCGAGCACCGGCACGATGGTCAGTGCCACGAACAGCGAGGCGAGCAGCGCGATCGTGACGGTGAGCGCGAACGGGCGGAACAGCTCACCCGCCACGCCGCTCACGAATGAGATCGGCACGAACACGGCCAACGTCGTGATGGTCGAGGCCGTCACCGCGGACGCGACCTCCTTCACGGCCGCGAGGATCGCCGTGCGCCGCTCGGCCGGGGGGATCCGCCCGTCGGCGCCCGGGAAGTCCTCCCGGAAGTGCCGCGCGATGTTCTCGGTCACGACGATCGAGTCGTCGACGACGCGGCCGATGGCGATCGTGATGGCGCCGAGGGTCAGGATGTTCAGCGAGTACTGCACCGCCTGCATCCCGATCAGCGTGATCAGCACCGAGGTCGGGATCGAGATCGCCGTGATGATCGTGGCGCGCACGGAGAGCAGGAAGACGAGGATCACGAGCACGGCGAACCCGAGCCCGAGCAGCCCCTCCGTGAAGAGGGAGCCGATCGACTGCTCGATGTAGGGCGCCTGGTCGAACACGACGGTGAACGCCCCGCCCGCGCCCAGCGTGCCGCGCACCTTCGGCAGCTCCGCCCGGACGGCCCGCGACACGTCGACGGTGTTCGCCGCCGGCAGCTTGGTCACCGAGATCGTGAGCGCCGGGCGGCCGTTCACGAGCGACACCGTGGTGACGGGGTCGTGGTTCCGCACGACCGTGGCGACGTCCCCGATCGTCGGGATGCGCGTCGACGTGCTGAACGGGCCGTTGTACTGCGCCGCGGTGACGCCGGCCAGCGGGAGGGCCGCGATGTCCGAGGTCGAGCCGAGCTCCGTACCCACCTGGATCGACCTGGTGCTGCCGCTCTGATCGACGCTGCCCGCCGGGACGAGCACGCCGCTCGCCTTGAGGGTGCTCTCGATCACGGCGGGCGTCAGATGGTGCGTCGACAGCGCGTCCTTGGGCGTGACCGTGATGCGGTCGCCGGGGGCGCCGCTGAGGGTCGCCGCCCGCACGCCGGCCACCTTCTCCAGCTCGGGCACGACCGAGGTGGTGGCCGCCGTCGCGATGGCGTCGGTCGGCCGCTGCCCGCTGACCGCGACCGCGAGCACCGGCAGGTCGGCGAGGCTGCCCGTGATCACCTGCGGATCCACCCCGTCGGGGAGCGTCGAGCGGATGCGGTTGATCGCCGAGCCGATCTTCTGCTCCGCGGCGCCGAGGTCCGTGCCGTAGACGAAGCTCGCGGTCACCGTCGACGACCCGGTCGACGACGTCGACGACGTGGTGTCGAGCCCCTCGATGCCGCGCACGGCCTGCTCCAGCGGCCGGCTGACCCGTTGGCTCACCACCGCCGGCGACGCGCCGGTGTAGGTGGAGACGATGGCGAGCTGCGGCAGCTGCACCGACGGGATGAGCTCCTGCTTGAGGGCTCCGGCGGCGAGTGCACCGAAGAAGGCGGCGACGATCGTGACGAGAGCGATCAGCGCGCGGTTGCGCAGGCTGAAGGCCGCGAACAGATGCACCTACGGATTATGGGCGTCCGGTGCGACGCGACCGCGCGATCCGAAGGTCGGGGCCCCGTCTTGACACGTTTTGCCCCGTGAGTACGCTCTCCCCCCGTGACTTCGGCGCCTGACGACGAGGGCCGCTCGGTCAAACGCCTGATCCTCGGCGAGAAGCTGCCGAGCGACAAGCTCGAGGACCAGCTGCTCCCCAAGCTGCTCGCGCTCCCCATCTTCGCGAGCGACTGCTTCTCCTCCGTGGCCTACGCGCCGCAGGAGATGATGCTGATCCTCACGCTCGGCGGCCTGTCGTTCCTCTCGTTCACACCGTGGGTCGCCGCGGTCGTCGTGCTCCTGCTCGTCGTCGTCGTGCTCTCCTACCGGCGCCTCATCAAGGCCTATCCGTCCGGCGGCGGCGACTACGAGGTCGCGCAGAAGAACCTCGGCGAGAAGGCGGCACTCGTCGTGGCGTCGGCGCTGCTCGTCGACTACATCCTCACCGTGTCGGTGTCGGTCGCATCCGGTGTCGACAACATCATCTCCGCCGTGCCGCAGCTCGCCGGTGTCCGCGTCGAGATGGCGCTCGCGATCGTGGTCGTGCTCTGCGCGGTGAACCTGCGGGGCGTACGCGAGTCGAGCAAGGCCTTCGCCCTGCCGACCTACCTCTTCATCGGGAGCGTGTTCCTGATGGTGGTCGTCGGGCTGTTCCGCACCGCGCTCGGTGCCGCACCGGTCGCGGCGAGCGCCCAGTACACCGTGCACGGCGACCAGGTGGCGCAGGCCGGCCTCGTGCTGCTGCTGCTCCGCGCCTTCTCGAGCGGCTGCTCGGCCCTCACCGGCGTCGAGGCGATCGCGAACGGCGTCCCCGCGTTCCGCCGCCCCAAGATCAAGAACGCGCAGAAGACGCTCGTCGCGATGGGCTCCGTCGCGATCGTGCTGTTCGTGGGCCTCGTCGCCGTAGCGCTCATCTCGCACGTGCACTACGTGGAGAACCCCTGCGACCTGGTCGGCTGGAAGCAGTGCGCGTCCGCTCCCCAGCCGAGCCTCATGGCGCAGGTCGCCGCGGCGGTCTTCGGCGGCACGTCGATCCCGTTCTACATCGTGCAGGCGGCGACGGCGCTCGTGCTGCTGCTCGCCGCGAACACCGCCTTCAACGGGTTCCCGCTGCTCGGCAGCGTGCTCGCCCGCGACTCGTACGCACCGAAGGCGCTGCTCACGCGAGGCGATCGCCTCATCTACAGCAACGGCGTGATCCTGCTGTCGCTCGTCGCGGGCGTGCTGCTGCTCATCTACCGGGCGAGCGTCACGAACCTCATCCAGCTGTACATCATCGGTGTCTTCGTCTCGTTCACGCTCGGCCAGACGGGCATGGTGCGGCACTGGATCCGGCTGCTGAAGAACAACCCCCCGAACCGGCCCGAGATCGTCCAGAGCCTCGTCACGAACGTGATCGGCGGATCCCTGACGGCCCTCGTGCTCGTCATCGTCACGATCACGAAGTTCACCCACGGCGCCTGGCTCGTCTTCGTGATCATGCCGATCCTCTGGTTCCTGATGCTCGGCGTGAACCGGTACTACCGGGACGTCGAGAAGGAGATCGAGGTCGACCCGCACACGACGTTCGGCGCCAGGGGCGACCACGCGATCGTGCTCGTCGGCCGCATGGCGAAGCCGGTGCTGAAGGCGATCGACTACGCGATCGCCGCTCGGCACGAGTCGCTCGAGGCCGTGCACATCTCCATCGACGACGCCGCGACGAAGCGGCTCGAGGAGGAGTGGGCGCAGATGAACATCGCCGTGCCGCTCATCGTCGTGCCGTCGCCCTACCGGGACATCGCCGTGCCGCTGATCAAGTACATCAAGGCGCACCGGGCCGCGAACGGCTCCGAGGTCGTGACCGTCTACCAGCCCATCTACGTCGTGGGCCATTGGTGGGAGCAGCTGCTGCACAACCACAAGGCGCGGCGGATCCGGCAGAAGCTGATGCTCGTGCACGGCGTCACGCTCGCCCTCGTGCCGTGGCTGCTCGACTCCTCGCAGCTCGTCTACGGCCGGCGGTCGCGCCCGATCCCGGGCCAGGACCGCCGCGGCGAGCCGCGCCGCCCGGTCGCGCCGGTGCAGCGGCGGCCGATGGTCCCCCACGCCCTCCAGCATCACGGCCGCCCCGGCGTGCACGGCGGTGCGGACTCGCTCAACGACCTGCGGTCGGACGTCGCTCCCCCGGCACCGGCGGAGACGCCCGACGAGACCCCGGTGGGCCCGCGGGCCTGATCGCTCCCGCCCGCGCCGCGCGGGTTCCCGGGGCGACTTCCGACATCCCGGGCGTCGTTGCTCGCCCGCTCGGTCGGAAGGCGCCCCGATTCGGGAGCGGCGGGGTCAGGCGTCGGTGAAGAAGCGGGCCATCAGCTCGGCGACGTGGTCGATGGGCGCCGTCTTCGGGGCCGGCTCGTCGGGCGGCCTGGCCGAGACCACGTCCTCGGGCGGGAGCGCCCCCACCGGCGACGTGGTCTGCCCGAGCGCCGCGAACACCTGCCGCGCCAGCGTGCGGCCGGCGCGGTTCGCGCCGATCGTGCTCGCCGTCGGTCCGTAGCCGGCGAAGAAGATCCGCGGATCCCGCTCGGCGGCCCCCGTCGTCACGGTCACGCCACCCGCCTTCTCGTGCAGCTTCAGCGGCGACAGGTGCCGGATGTCCGGCCGGAAACCGGTCGCCCACACGATCGCGTCGATCCGCTCGGTGCGGCCGTCCTGCCACACCGCCCCGAACCGCTCGAGGTGGTCGAACATGGGCAGCGGCTCGAGCAGCCCGCGCTCGATCGCGGCGGCGATGCGCCGCGTCTTCGGCACGCCGGTCCCGCTCACGATGCTCGGCAGGGCCCGGCCGGCGCGCGCGGCCTCGTCCTGATCGCGCACGGCGTTGACGGCGGCCTCGAGGTCGAGCGTCCCCTGGTCGAGGTAGTCGACCGGCCTGCGGGTCACCCAGAAGGTCTTGGCCGCGACGCCCTCGAGCTCGAGCAGGAAGCCGATCGCCGAGGTGCCGCCGCCGATCACCAGCACGCGCTGCCCCGCGAACTCCGCGGCGTCCCGGTAGGTGGAGGTGTGCACCTGACGGCCCGCGAACTCACGGACGCCCCGGTAGTACGGCACGAACGGCGCGCCCCAGGTCCCGGTGGCGTTCACGACGATGCGCGTGCCGATGTCGCCCTTGTCCGTGCGCACGACGAGGTCCGCTCCGCGATCGAACACGGCGGACACGACGACGGGGCGTCGCACGTCGAGGCCGAAGAAGCGCTCGTAGTGGCCGTAGTACTCGCCGACCACGTCCCGAGCGGGCCGCGCCCGGTCGGCGGTCTCGAAGCTGATCCCGGCGCGGCGCATGCCGGGCAGGTCGTGCACCCGGTGCGCGGAGCCGAGGCGCAGCGCGCTCCACCGGTGCTGCCACGCGCCACCCGGCCCTGGGCCCCGGTCGAGCACGAGCTGATCGACGCCGGACCGGACCCCGAGCCGCTGCAGGTAGTACGCCACCGACAGGCCTGCCTGACCGGCACCGATGATGACGACGTCCGTCCGCCGAGGCAGGGCCATCGCGCCACCCCCTCCCCCGTGTGCCGCATCCATCCTGCCGTACATGCCCGTGTTACGATGATCGCCAGTTTTCGCACCTTTCCCGCGTCGTCACCCACTGCGCGGTGACGACGGATAAGAGGGGGTCTCGCATGGGGCGCGGCCGTCAGAAGGCGAAGCACACGAAGGTCGCCAGGGAGCTGAAGTACTTCAGCCCCGACACGAACTACAACGCGCTCGCGGAAGAGCTGTCCGGGCATTCGTCCGACGAACACGCCGGATGGTCCGAGGAGGACTTCGCCGGGGAGGACTCCCTGCGCTGAGCCGAGTCCCTCCGCGCCCGCATCCGGGCCGGATCCGACGAACCGGGCGTCGCACGACCCCGGTGCTGCAGGACGTCGTCGGCTGCCGGGCTTCTTCGACGGCGGCGCGCCGCGGCCCCGTCAGGCGGCGTAGCGGCCGCTGAGGCGCACGGCTCCGCCGTCGACACCCTTCGCGCCGCGCGTCCAGCCGTGGACCGCCTGCGTCGCGGCGGACACGACGCCGGCGGTCCACGTCGGTACGCCGAGGCCGGCGAGCCGCGCAGTGACGGCAGCCGCCGACTCGGGCGCCACCACGGCGAGCATGCCGATCCCGAGGTTCCAGGTGCCCTCGACATCGGCGAGGGCGAGGCCGCCGAGGTCGGCGAGCACGCGGAAGACCGGAGCGGGACTCCATGAGGCGCGGTCGAGCTCCACGGCGCTGCCAGCCGGCAGCACCCGGGCGAGGTTCGCGGCGATGCCGCCGCCCGTCACGTGGCTGAGCGCGCGCACCGCGGATCCGTCGGCGGACCCGAGCAGGTCGAGCAGCTCCGCGGTGTACAGGCGTGTCGGGGTGAGCAGCGTCTCGCCCACCGGGCCGCCGAGGTCCGCCACGACGTCCTTCGGCGCGAGACCGGCGTCGGCGAGGATGCGGCGCACGAGCGAGAACCCGTTCGCATGCAGGCCGGACGACGCGAGCGCGAGCACGACGTCGCCGTCCCGCACCCGGTCGGGGCCGAGCAGGGCGTCCCGCTCGACGGCGCCGACGGCGGCCCCCGCGAGGTCGTACTCGTCCGGATCGAGCAGTCCCGGGTGCTCCGCCGTCTCGCCGCCCAGCAGGGCCGTGCCCGTGCGGCGGCAGGCGTCCGCGATGCCCGCGACGAGCTCCGCGATCCGCTCGGGCACCACCCGCCCGCAGGCGATGTAGTCCGTCATGAACAGCGGCCGCGCGCCGACGACCACGATGTCGTCGACGACCATGCCCACGAGGTCCTGGCCGACGGTGTCGTGCTTGTCGAGGGCGCGCGCGATCTCGACCTTCGTGCCGACCCCGTCGGTCGAGGTGGCGAGCACGGGCGAGCGCATGCCCGCGAGGGCCGACGCGTCGAAGAGGCCCGCGAATCCGCCGACCCCGCCCAGCACGGCGGCGGTGTGCGTGGCGGCGACGCTGCGCTTCATCAGCTCGACGGCGCGGTCGCCGGCGGCCGTGTCGACGCCCGCGGCGGCGTACGGGTCCGTCACGCGCCCCAGCCCTCCTCGGCAGGGAGGCCGGCGTCGTCGTGACACACTGAACCCCGCCATCAGCAGCGTACGGCAGGAGATCCACTCGGCATGTGCGGCATCGTCGGCGTCTCCGCCGCCTCGCCGGTCAACCAGCTCGTCTACGACAGCCTGCTGCTGCTCCAGCACCGCGGGCAGGACTCGACCGGCATCGTGACCGACGACGGCGGCTCGTTCCACATGGTGAAGGCCCGCGGTCAGGTGCGCGAGGCGTACCGCACCCGCGACATGCGGTCGCTGCTCGGCAACGTCGGCCTCGGCCACGTGCGCTACGCGACTCGCGGATCCGCGGCGAGCGAGGGCGAGACGCAGCCCTTCTACGTGAACGCGCCGTACGGCATCGTGCTCGTGCACAACGGCAACCTGACGAACACGCGGCAGCTCACGGCCGACCTCTTCCACGTCGACCGGCGGCACCTCAACAGCGACTCGGACACGGAGCTGCTGCTCAACGTGCTCGCGAACGAGCTGCAGTCGCAGCTCTCCGGCCTCGAGCTCGACCCGGACCAGGTGTTCACCGCCGTGCGCCGGGTGCACGAGCGCGTCGAGGGCTCGTACGCCGCGATCGCGATCATCGCCGGCCGGGGCCTGCTCGCGTTCCGGGACCCGTTCGGCATCCGGCCCCTCACCATCGGCCGCCGCATCGCCGACCACCTCGAGGGGGTCTCCCGCGACGAGTGGATGGTCGCCTCGGAGTCGCTCGTGCTCGAGAGCAACGGCTACGAGGTGCTCCGCGACCTCGCGCCCGGGGAGGCCGCCTTCATCACCGAGGACGGGCAGCTCCACCTGGAGCAGTGCGCGGAGTTCCCGCGGCTCGTGCCCTGCTCGTTCGAGTACGTCTACCTCGCCCGGCCCGACTCGACGATGTCGGGCATCTCCGTCTACGACGCCCGCCTGCGGCTGGGGGCCCGGCTCGCGGACACGGTGTCGCGGTACACGCCGCTCGGCGACATCGACGTGGTCATGCCGATCCCGGACTCCGCCCGGCCGTCGGCGATGCAGCTCGCCCAGAAGCTCGGCATCACCTACCGCGAGGGCTTCTACAAGAACCGGTACGTCGGCCGCACCTTCATCATGCCGGGGCAGGCCGTGCGCCGGCGCAGCGTGCGGCAGAAGCTGAACGCGCTCGGCACGGAGTTCAAGGGCAAGAACGTGCTCATCGTCGACGACTCGATCGTCCGCGGCACCACGAGCCGCGAGATCGTCGACATGGCGCGGGCGGCCGGCGCCAACAAGGTCACGTTCGCGTCCGCCGCCCCGCCCGTGCGCCATCCGCACGTGTACGGCATCAACATGCCGACGCGGCAGGAGCTCGTCGCCGCCGGCAGGCGGATCCCCGAGGTCGCCCGCGAGATCGGCGCCGACCACCTGATCTACCAGGAGGTCGCCGACATGGAGCAGGCGATCATCGAGGGCTCCGACGTCGACGGGCTCGAGATGAGCTGCTTCACCGGGGAGTACGTGACCGGCACGGTCGACGCCGAGTACCTGAGCTGGGTGGAGGCCAACCAGCGCTCCTGAGCCCCCGTACACTCGTCCGCGCCCCGCACGGGGTCACCGCGGTTCGCGGTGGAAGTGGAAGGTCAGCATGTCCCTCGTCTCCGAGCCCGCCGCCGAATCGATGCCGGCCTCGCTGCCCGCCCTCATCGGGGGCCGGTACGAGCCGACCGGCGTGCTCGGCCGTGGCGGCGCCGCGACGGTGTACCGCGCCGACGACCGGCTGCTCGGGCGCACCGTCGCCGTCAAGCTCTTCGCCGGGCACGGCGGGCCCGACGCCGACCTCCGCGTGCACCAGGAGGAGGCGCGCCTGCTCGCGTCGCTGAACCATCCGAGCCTCGTGACGCTGCTCGACGCCGGCGTCGAGCGCAGCGGGGCGGCGCCCCACGTGTTCCTCGTGCTCGAGCTCGTGCAGGGCACGGACCTGAAGCGACGGCTCGCCGACGGGCCGCTGCCGCTGCGGCACGTCGCCCACGTCGGCTGCGACATGGCGGAGGCGCTGGACTACATCCACGGCCGCGGCATCGTGCACCGCGACGTGAAGCCCGCCAACGTGCTGCTGTCGACCGAGGACGAGGCCCGCCGCCCGCGGGCGAAGCTCGCCGACTTCGGGATCGCCGGGCTCGTCTCCGTGCTGGCCGAGGAGGAGTTCACCACCGGTACCGCCGCCTACCTGAGCCCCGAGCAGGCCGGCGGCGCGACGGCCGGCCCGTCCGGCGACGTCTACTCGCTCGGCCTGGTGCTGCTGCAGGCGATCACCGGCCACGTGGAGTACCCCGGCGGGGTGATCGAGTCGGCGCTCGCGCGGCTCGAACGGGATCCGGTGATCCCCGACACGCTCCCGCTGCCGTGGCAGACGCTGCTCGCGGCGATGACCGACCGGAAGCAGGGGTCGCGGCCCACGCCGGCGGAGCTCGCGGTCGCGTTCCGGCAGCTGGTCATCGACGGCGAGGCCCGCGCCCAGGGCGTCCCGACGCTGAACGAGGAGGCGCGCCTCGCCGCGCTGCAGCGCTACGACCTGCTCGACACCCCGCCGGAGGGGGCGTTCGACCGCATCACCTCGCTCGCGTCCCGCGTGCTCGACCTGCCGGTCTCGACGGTGAGCATCGTCGACCGCGACCGGATCTGGTTCAAGTCGCACCACGGCATCGACGCGGAGCAGGTCGCCCGCGATCCCGGGCTGTGCGCGCGGGTCGTCGAGACCGGCAGCACCATCGTGATCAACGACGGCCGCACCGATCCGATCGCCTGCGCCAATCCGCTGATGGCCGAGGACGACTCGTTCCGGTCCTACCTCGGCGTGCCGCTCATGAGCTCCGACGGCTACGCGCTCGGGTCGCTCAGCGTGCTCGGGTTCGAGCCGCGCGAGTTCACGCCCGCCGAGATCGAGATCGTCGAGAGCCTGGGCGCGATGGTCACCCACGAGATGGACATCCGCCGGGCCACGCGGCGGGCCAGCCTCCAGGTCGAGTGAGCCGTCCCCCGGACTGGGGATGCGGATCCGGGGGACAGAACGAGCTGTCTGTCCTCCTTCTTTGCTACGGTGATCTCGAGGCGGTCACCCAACCGCTGTCACTACCCGCAACGACCGGCAGGTCCGTTCCGCCGACCCCCCTGGGCGTCGGACCGACCACGACCACCTTCCCCGCACGGTCCGTGGACCGGTCTCACGGATGAACGCCGCCGGGCAGTCCTCCCCCGACTGCCCGGCGGCATCTCCGTCTCCCCCTCCCGCCGATCGACCCGCCCTGTGGAAGCACGCCAGCAGGACGAGATCGCTCGAGCAGGACGAAACGGGCACATCCGTCCTGCCGGAGCGGAATCGTCCTGCTGCGGTGCTCGTGCGTCGGCGGTCAGTCGTCGGCGCGCGGCACGCGCTCGTCGACCCGCTCCGCCTCGAGCACGCGGGCCCGACGAGTGGCGAAGCCGTCGAGCACCACCGCGGCGAGGCCACCGAGCGCGGCGCCGACGGGCGCGCACAGCAGCACGAGGAAGCCGAGCACCTGGCCCGTCGGGTACTGCCCGTCCGCCGGGGTCGAGAGCGTGATCACCACCGCGACGACGACACCGACGAGCACACCGAGGGTGAGGAAGACCCCGACCTTCGGCGAGCGCCGAAGGCGCACCGCGTGGCGATCGGGCTCGCTCATCGCCGGCGCCAGAGTGGCAGGTAGGGGCCGAGGTCCGCCCGGACGCCGGATGCGCGCACGGCCCCCTCGGCACGGGCGTCGGCCCAGGCGCGGGCGCCGGTGGCGAGATCGAGCCACACGTCGGGCGTCATCTCGACGACGTTCGGCGGCGTGCCGCGGGTGTGCCGCGGTCCGGGCACGCACTGCACGGCCCCATGGGGCGGCACGCGCACCTCGACGCTGTTGCCCTCCGAGCGGTCGGCGAGGCACTGCAGCAGGTACCGCACGGCCGTCGCCGTCGCCGCGCGATCCGCCTCGCCGGCGATCGCCGCCCGCACGGCGGCCTCCCCCTCGACGTCGTCGATCCGTGCTCGTGCCACGGTCGTCGAGGGTAGCCGCCCCGGACGGCCCGCCCCGCCCGCTCGGTAGGGTGCTCAGGTGCGCATCCTGATCCTCGGCTCGGGCGCCCGG
>DASYJR010000203.1:0-20679 GCA_035996305.1 Amnibacterium sp.
GAGATGACCATGCGGCCCTCGAAGTCCTCCGGGCGCACCATCTTCGCCATCTGCTCGAACTCGAGCGGGCTGCGGATGTCGCCCTTCGGGAACTTCATGCCACCGTTCGGCCACTCGTGCATCGCGTTCGCGAGCGCCTCCTCGTCGGTGGGTGCCCAGGAGAGGTGCAGCTGCAGCACCTTCGGCGAGGTGGCCGGGTCCCTGCCCGCCTCCCGGCGGCCGTCGTCGAACTTCTGGAACAGCCCCTCGATCTTCTCGAGCGGCGCCCCGACGGTGATGATCCCGTCGACCGTTCGGCCGGCCCGCTTCGCCGTCACCGGGCCCGCGGTGGCGATGAGGATCTCCGGCCGCTGCTCCGGCATGGTCCACAGCCGCGTCGACTCGAGGGTGAAGTACTTGCCGGCGTGCTTCACGTCCTTGCCGGCGAGCGAGGCGGTGAAGAGCTTGTCGATGATCTCGACCGCCTCGAACATCCGGTTGATCCGCTCGGGCGCCTCGGGCCAGTACTGCCCGACGATGTGCTCGTTCAGCGCCTCGCCGGAGCCGAGACCGAGCCAGTGGCGCCCCGGGTACATGGCCGCGAGGGTCGCGGAGGCCTGGGCGACGATCGCCGGATGCCAGCGGAAGATGGGGGCCGTCACGCCGGGCCCGAAGTCGCCGGTCGTGCGCTCGCCGATCGCGGTGAGCACGCTCCAGACGAAGGCGCTGTTGCCCTGGGCGGGCACCCACGGCTGGAAGTGGTCGGCCGCCATGACGCCGGAGAAGCCCTTCGACTCGGCGTACGCCGAGAGCTCGACCGCCTCCATCGGAGGGAACTGCTCGAGCATGGCGGCGTAGCCGAACTGCGGTGCGCTCATGGCCTCATCCTCCCATCCGGCTCGGACCGTCCCCTCGGCGCGTTCGCAGCGACGGCCGCTCAGACGCCTGCTCGGCGCACCGCCCGATCGATGTGATCGCGGAGCTTCTCGCGCAGCACGACGGCCCCGTCGGCGTGGGCGGCGAGCAGGGCCCGGGCGTCGTCGGGGTCCTGCCGCTGGAACCATCGACCGATCGTCACCCCGTGCGCCGGTCGCTCGACGACGGCGACCGTGTCACCGGCGCGGATCGAGCCGGCCTTCAGGACCCGGAGGTACGCGCCGGACGCCCCGTGCCGGCGGAACCGGTCCTGCCAGTCCGGCAGCCCCATCCGTCGCTCGAACGTGCCGCACGGGGTGCGGGGATAGGTGACCTCCAGCAGCACCTGCGTCCCGACGCGCCAGCGCTCTCCGATCACGGCATCCGTCACGGCGATCCCACGGGTGCGGAGGTTCTCCCCGAACAGGCCCGGCGGCACCGCTCGCTCGAGCTCGCGCGAGAAGTGCAGGGCGTCCTCCTCGGCGTACGCATAGACGGCCTGGTCCTCGCCGCCGTGGTGCCGGCGATCGGCCTGCACGTCGCCGAACAGCCCGAACCGTGACACCCGCACCGCCCCCGTGGCCGGCCGCTTGTCGATGGCGGTCGTGCCGTTGCCGCTGTCGGGAATCAGCTGATGCACGCGGCAGGCCGCGACGAGCACCCCGTCAGTCACGCGCCTGCCGGCCACGTGGCTGCAGCACCTCGGCGACCGCCCGGGGCACGTACGGGGTGATGTCGCCGCCGAGGGACGCGACCTGCCGCACGAGCGAGCTGGAGACGTGACTCGTGCCCGGGTCGCCGATGAGGAAGAGGGTCTCGACGCCGGCCAGGTCGCGGTTGACGATCGCCATCGGCGTCTCGTACTCGGTGTCCGTCGCGGAGCGGATGCCCTTCACGAGCACCTGCGCGCCGACCTCGACGCAGTAGTCGACGAGCAGTCCGACGCTCCACGAGTCGACGACGACGTCGCCCTCGACGCCCGCGTCGGCGATGGCCTGCTCGAGCAGCGCGACCCGCTGGGTGAAGGGCAGCAGCGCCGCCTTGCCGGGGTTGTGGGTCACGACCACGTGCAGGCGGTCGAACAGCGGCGCAGCGCGCTTCACGATGTCGAGGTGCCCGAGGGTGACCGGGTCGAAGGAGCCGGGGATCACGGCGACGCGGGGCATGGTGGGGCTCAGGCTACCCGGGCCCGGTGTCAGCTCTTGTCGAGGAAGGCGCGGGCGTCCTCGTCGGTGCTGCGCTCGATCGCCGCCCGCAGGGCCGGGTAGCCCTCCAGCGACGGATCCGCATCGAGGAGCGCCGCCGCCGCGTCCCGCGCGTCCTGGATGATGTCGCCGTCGCGGGTGACCCGGAGCAGCTTCAGCTGGGAGCGTGCCCCGGACTGGCTCGCGCCGAGCACGTCGCCCTCGCGCCGCAGCTCCAGGTCGGCCTGGGCGAGGGCGAAGCCGTCGGTGGTGCCGGCGACCGTGGTGACCCGCTCGTGGCCGAGCGTGCCCTCGGGCGCCGTGGTGACGAGCAGGCAGAGGCCCGGCAGGCCGCCGCGGCCGACCCGGCCCCGCAGCTGGTGGAGCTGCGAGACCCCGAACCGGTCCGCGTCGAGCACGATCATGAAGGTGGCGTTCGCGACATCGACGCCGACCTCGACGACCGTGGTGGCGACGAGCACGTCGATCTCGCCCGCGGCGAAGGCCCGCATGACGCGGTCCTTCTCCTCGCCGGTCATCCGCCCGGTGAGCGCCTCGACGCGGCGGCCGGCGAGCGCCGGCTGCGCGCGCAGGTCCTTCAGCGTCGCGGCGACCGTGGCCATCGGCCTGGTGTCGTCGACGTCGAGCAGCTCGTCGTCGGCGTCCTCGGGCTCGTCGGCGCCGATCGCCGGGCAGAGCACGTAGCCCTGCCGGCCGAGGGCGACCTCCTCCCCCGCACGGCGCCACACGTTCGCGATCCAGTGCGGCTTCTCGGCGAGCGGCACGACGTGCGTCTCGATCGGCGCGCGGCCCTTCGGGAGGTGCCGGATGGTCGACGTCTCGAGGTCGCCGAAGACGGTCATGGCGACGGTGCGCGGGATGGGGGTGGCCGTCATGACGAGCGTGTGCGGGGCGGATCCCTTGCGGCGGAGCACCTCGCGCTGCTCCACACCGAAGCGGTGCTGCTCGTCGACCACGACGAGGCCGAGGTCGTAGAACTCGGTCGACTCCGACAGCAGCGCGTGGGTGCCGACGACGATCCGCGCCTGGCCGGTGACGAGGCGCAGCGCCGCCTTGCGGCGGTCGGACGCCGGCAGCTGCCCGGTGACCAGGGTGGGCATCAGCTCGGCGGCGAGGTCGGGCCCGAGGGTCGCGACGATCGACCGGAGGTGCTGTGCGGCGAGGACCTCGGTGGGCGCGAGCAGCGCGGACTGGCCGCCGCTCTCCGCCACGGCGAGCATGGCGCGCAGCGCGACCAGGGTCTTGCCGGACGCCACCTCCCCCTGCAGCAGGCGATGCATCGGCGCCTCGCCCGCGAGGTCCTCGGCGATCTCGGTGCCCACGAGCCGCTGATCCTCCGTGAGCTCGAAGGGCAGCGTCGCGTCGAAGCGCGCGAGCAGGCCGTCGGGCTGCGGCGTCCGGGGCGTCGCGGCGAACATCGCCCGGATCGCTCGGCGCTGCAGCAGCGCCGTCTGCAGCAGGAAGGCCTCATGGAAGCGCAGGGTGCGCTTCGCCTGCATCCAATCCGCGTCGAACTGCGGCTGGTGGATGCGGCGCAGCGCCGGCTCGTACCCCATGAGCCGCGCCGTGCGACAGACCTCGAGCGGCATCGGATCCTCGATGCCCGCGATCGAGTCGAGGGCGAGGCCGACCGCCTTGCGGATGTTCCAGGTGTCGATCGAGCCCGACGCCGGGTAGATCGGGATGGGCACCTCGTGCCACGCCCTCGCGCCGTCGGGGTCGATCTCGGGGTCGGGCGGCTCGTCGCCGCTGCCGTCGAACAGCTCGTAGCGCGGATGCGTGAGCTCCCGCATCCCCTTGTAGAAGCGGACGCGACCGCTGAACATGCCCCGGACCCCCGGCTTCAGCGCTCCCGCCTTGCTCGCGTCGACGCGGAACGGCTGGTTGAAGAAGACCAGGGTGAGGGTGCCGGAACCGTCGGAGATCAGCACCTCCTGCCGGGTCCCCCGGCGGTTCATCATCGGGCGGGATCCCGCACGCAGCACGTCCGCGACGATCGTGACGTCCGTCTCGAGCGGCAGGGCGTCGAGGCGGCTCAGCTCGCCCCGCTTCTGGTAGCGGCGCGGGTAGTGGGTGACGAGATCGCCGACCGTGTGCAGGTCGAGCGCCTTGCCGAGCACCTTGGCGGTGCGGTCGCCCAGCACGCCGGAGAGCTTCTGATCGAGCGGCCCCGGCATGGGGACATGCTAGAAGCAGGTGCCGACGCCCGCAGCCGCCAGGATGGAGCCCATGCCTCGGATCATCAGCGGGTGGGCGGGGTCGTTGCAGCTGAAGGCGCCGTCGTCCGGCACGCGGCCGACGAGCGACCGGGTGCGGGAGGCGCTGTTCTCCGCGCTCGAGGCCCGCGACGCGCTGCGGGACGCGCACGTGCTCGACCTCTTCGCGGGATCCGGGGCACTCGCCTTCGAGGCGCTGTCGCGCGGCGCGGCGAGCGCGGTGCTCGTCGACAAGGGGAACGGCCCGGCGGCGGCGATGCGGCAGAACCTCGCGCTCCTGCGGCGGGCGGCGCCGGACGGGCGCGACCTCGACGTCCGGATCGTCGTGCGCCCCGTCGCCGGCTACCTCGCGACGCCGTCCGGACCGGCACCGACGCTCGTGTTCCTCGATCCGCCCTACGACCTTCCCGATGCCCAGGTGCAGGACGCCCTCGCCTCGCTCGTCCGGGTGGCGCCCGGCGCGCTGCTCGTCCTCGAGCGCTCCGCCCGCGACCGCATCCCCACCTGGCCGGACGGCGTGACCCTCGACCGCACGCGGACGTACGGGGACACGGCGGTCCACCTGCTCGAGACGGCGGAGCGCCGCTAGATCGAGCCCCAGCGCTGGCCGAACATGGCGTAGGCGACGATCCGCTCGTAGCGCAGCGCGGCGCCCGGCAGCAGCTCGTTCTCGTCGAACTCGAACGGCAGCAGCGCCGCTTCCGCCCATCGGAACAGGGCGGTGGCCATGGCGAGGCGGTCCTCGTCGGGCTCGGACTCCGGCTGCTCGAGCCCGAGCGCGAGCGTCGCGACGAGCGCCCGCAGCCGCACGAGCACGCGCGCCTCGGCGACGAGGCCCACCCGCCCGGAGGACGTGCAGGTCACCGGCCAGAACGACGGCAGCAGCTCGGTGAGGCCGCGCTCGACGAGGTCGGCCTCGCGCAGCTCCTGCCGGAACCGCGCCTCCTCCGCCACCGTCGGCACGATGATCGGCCCGCGTCCGGTGAGGATCAGCTGCAGGTCCCGGATGCGGTGGTGGAGCAGGCGGAGGTGCTTCGACACCACCGCGTCCACCGTCCTCGAGCGCATGTCCGGCACCATAACCCGGCCCCTGAGGCGTGCGACACGTCAGGCTGGGAAGATCCCGAGGCCGCCGAACCCGTCGTCGAGCGCGGTGTGCGCGAAGCGGTAGAGGGCGACGGCGGCGGCGAGGTCCTGCTCCTCACGGGGCGTGCGGGTGCCGGGCCGCTCGCGCAGCCGAAGGGCGAGCACGGCCGCGGTGTCGCGGATCTCGGCGAGCACGGCCGTGTCCTCGCCGGGCGCGACCGCCCGGGCGGCACCGGACTGCAGGTGCCACGCCTCGGGCAGCAGCTCGGCGAGGCCGTGCTGGAGGACGGCGAGCTCCTGGTCCCGGCGCTGCAGCCGGTCCCGCTCGCGCGGAGGGCAGACCGTCCAGCGCCGTGGCGACGGCGACCCGTTCGGCCGTCACCCGGCCGAGCCGGTCGGCGAGCACCGCCTCCCTGGCCCCGCTGCGCCGGGCCATGTCAGACCCCGCCGGCGGAGAACGAGTCCCAGCCCGGCGCCGTCACCGCCGGCGGCCGGCCGTCGACGAGCACCGCAGGATCGCCCGCGACCACCGCACCGATGATCCGGAACGGTGCCGGCAGCACGGCGCCCTCAGGGAAGCAGGCGAGCAGGCCGTGGTCCTCGCCACCGGTCAGCACGACCGATCGTGCGACCGCCTCGCCGGCACCGAGGGCCTGGGCGACCGCCTGCACGTCGTGGTCGAGCGCGGTGCCGTCGAGGTCGAGCACCACGCGGCTCGCGCCGGCGATGCGGGAGGCGTCGAGCAGCAGGCCGTCGGACACGTCGAGCATCGCGGTCGCGCCGGCCGCCGCGGCCGCCCGGCCCGCGGCGAGCGGCGGCCGAGGCGCGAGCTGCTCGGCCATGAGGTCGGGCCGGGTCCGCCGCAGCTCGGCGACCGCGGCCGCATCCGGCGCGGCGAACAGCAGGCGCAGCGCGGCGGCGGCGCGGCCGAGGGAGCCCGCGTAGGCGACGACGTCGCCGGCCCGCGCGCCGCTGCGCCGCACGGGCGCCGCGTCGTCGAGGGAGCCGACCGCGGTGACGGCGACCGTGAGGGTCGGCGACATCGTGAGGTCGCCGCCGACCACTCCGCACCCCGGCGCGAGCGCGGCGCACGCGTCGGCGAAGCCGTCCGCGATGCCCTCGAGCACGGCGACGGACAGGTCCGCCGGCGCGGTGAGCGCCACCAGCAGCCCGGTTGGCCGGGCGCCCATCGCGGCGATGTCGGCGAGGTTCGTCGCGGCGGCCTTGAACCCGATGTCGTGGGGCGTCGACCAGCCGCGGCGGAAGTCGGGGCCCTCGACCATCACGTCGGTGGTGAGCACGACGCGGCCGTCGGGCGCGGCGAGCAGCGCGGCGTCGTCACCGGGCCCGAGCAGGGTGCCGGGCGAGGCGGGCAGGCGCGGCAGGATGCGGGCGAGCGCCGCGAGCTCCCCGACGACGGCGAGGCGGTCGTCCGTCACGGCGTCGGGCTCGCCGTCGGAGCGGCGGATGCGGCCGTGCAGTGCCGGGTGGCAGTGGGGACGGCGGCGGAGACCGCGTCCGAGATCGACGGCACCACGTCGTTCGCCGAGACCTTCTTCGGATCGACGACCAGCTGCGTGGCCGGGGTGCGCCCGAAGGTGGTGACCACCTCGCGGGCGTTCGTCCCGGTGCCGGAGTCGGTGAGGATCCAGTCCACGCCGGACGCGGTGAAGCACGGCGCGGTGGTCGGGCCGGGCGGTGTGACGCCGCACCGCAGCTGCACCGCCTCGGGGTCCCCCCAGGCGGCGGTGCCCTGCGAGTCGGTCTCCCGCTTGCTCAGCGCACCGACGGTCGACGGGAGCCGCACGATGAGCGCCGCGCACGCGCTGTCGGTCGCCGCGGGTGCCGGCTGCACGGAGATGGCCGGCGTGCAGCCCGCGAGCGCGAGCAGCGCACCGGCCGCCGTGACGACGGCGAGCAGCCGCCGGATCATCGGGCCTGTTCGATCAGGTCGGTGATGAGGTCGGGGTACGCGAGCCCCGACTCCTGCCAGCACCGCGGGAACATCGAGATGGGCGTGAAGCCCGGCATGGTGTTGATCTCGTTGACGACGAAGCCCTCGCCGGTCAGGAAGACGTCGATGCGGGCGAGGCCGCGGCCGTCGATCGCTTCGAACGCGCGCACCGCGAGCCGCTCGAGGTCCATCCGTTCACCGTCGCCGAGTTCGGCGGGGCAGACCAGGTCGACGCCGGGGACGTCGAGGTACTTCGCTGCGAAATCGTAGAACGGCCGGCCCGTCACGATGATCTCGCCGACCGCGGACACGCGCACGCCCTCGCCGTCGCGCGCCCCGAGCACGCCGACCTCGAGCTCGCGGCCCTCGAGGCCGCGCTCCACGAGCACGCGGGAGTCCTCCGCGAAGGCGGTGTCGAGGGCCGCGTCCAGGTCGTCGGGCCCCTCGACCTTCGTGACCCCCACGGACGATCCGGCGCGGGCCGGCTTCACGAACACCGGGTAGCCGAGCCCCGCGACGCGGCGGCGCAGCCAGGCGTCGTCGCCGCGGCGGTCGGCCTCGGTGAGCGTCACCCACGGCGCGACCGGCACCCCCGCCGCCTCGAGGACGGTCTTCGTGAAGTGCTTGTCCATGCCGAGCGCGGATGCGAGCACGCCGTTGCCCGCGTAGGGCAGGCCGACCAGCTCGAACAGGCCCTGCACGGTGCCGTCCTCGCCGAAGGGGCCGTGCAGGATCGGGAGCACGACGTCCACGTCGCCGAGCGACGCGGTGGAACCGTCGGGACGACGGACCGTCAGCTCGCGGCTGCTGGCCGACTCGGGCCAGCGCACCCGCGTGCCGTCGTCGCGCACCTCGGGCAGCGCCGCCGGATCCAGGCCGAACGCGGCGGGGTCGTCGCGTTCGAGCACGAAGGCCCCGTCGCGGGTGATCCCCACCGGGATCACCTCGTAGCGGTCGCGGTCGATCGCGGCGAGGACGCCGCCCGCGGTCGCGCAGCTGATGGCGTGCTCGCTGGAGCGACCGCCGAAGACGACCGCGACGCGGGTCCGGGGATCCGTCACCTCTCGAGCGTACCCAGGCCCCACCCCTCCGCCGTTCTCGGGACCGCCTCCGCTTCTCAGGCGGATCGGCGGCTGGAGCCGGCGTGTCGGGCGGGAGGTCCTGAACACGGCGGAAGGCGGCGGAGGGCTACTCGCCCACCGGGACGGCCTCGCCGGCGACGTGCGGGGCGATGTCGCGCGGATCCAGCGTGCCGGCGATCACGTCGGCCACCTGCTGCGCGATCGGCATCGCGACACCGCGGGTGGCGGCGAGGTCGAGCACCGGCTGCAGGGAGGTGAGCCCTTCCGCGACCTGGTCCATGGTGCGGAGCACGTCGTCGACGCTGTAGCCCTGACCGAGCAGTCGGCCGGCGCGGTTGTTGCGCGACAGCGGCGACTCGCTCGTCGCGATGAGGTCGCCGAGACCCGCGAGGCCGGCGAGGGTCTCGGGCTGGGCGCCGAAGGCCACGGCGAACGCGGTCATCTCCGCGAGGCCGCGGGTCAGGATCGACGCCTTCGTGTTGTCGCCGTAGCCGACCCCGACGACGATGCCGGTGGCGACGGCGATGAGGTTCTTCAGCACCCCGCCGAACTCGGTCCCGATCACGTCGGTGTTCGTGAAGGTGCGGAAGTAGCGGTTGGCGGCGGCCACGGCGACGCGCTCGGCGGTCTCCTGCGAGGTCGAGGCGACGACCGCCGCGGTCGGCTGCCCGCGCGCGATCTCGGTGGCGAGATTCGGCCCGGACACGACCGCGATCCGCTCGTCGGGGACGCCGAGCCCCTCCCGGAGCACCTCGCTCATCCGGAGCCCTGTGCCGTTCTCGACGCCCTTCATCAGGCTGACGACGAGGGCGTCGGGCGGGAGGGCGCCGCGCACGTCGCCGAGCACGCCGCGCAGCGACTGGCTCGGCACCGACAGGAAGACGATCTCGGCGTCGGCGAGCACGGCCGGCAGGACCGAGTCGACGCGGATCGACTCCGGCAGCAGCACGCCGGGGAGGTAGTCGTCGTTGCGGTGCCGGCGCCCGATCGACTCGGCCAGCGCCGGGCGCCGGGCCCAGAGGGCGACCCGGTCGTCGGCGTCGGCGAGCACCTTCGCGAAGGTGGTGCCCCAGCTGCCGGCCCCGAGCACGGCGACCCGGGTGCCGTCGGCCATCAGAACCTCCCCGTCTCGGACTGACCGTGCTTCGACGGATCCCAGCGGTCGGCCGGCGCGCGCTCGCCGCGCAGCTCCTCGAGCAGTCGGGTGATCGCGGTCATGATCGCGGCGGTCGCCGCCTGGAGCGCGGCGGGGTCGGCGGGGCGCCCCGCCCAGACGCCGAGGTCGACCGGATCGCCGAAGAGCACGTCGATCCTCGCGCGGGGCACGAGGCGCAGCCGTTTGGAGTAGATCGGCATGAGGTCCTGCGTGCCCCAGTGCGCGACGGGGATCACGGGGATCCCGAGGTCGAGCGCGAGACGCGCCGCACCGGTCTTGCCGCGCATCGGCCAGATGGCGGGGTCGCGGGTCAGCGACCCCTCCGGGTACACGACCACGCAGTGGCCCTCGGCGACGATGCGCTTCGCCGCCCCGATGGTGATGGCGCCGCGCTGCAGCCCGCCCCGCTCGACCGGGATCTGCCCGACGGAACGGAGCAGGAGGCCGACGCCCGGGATGCGGAAGAGCGACGCCTTCGCCATGAACCGTGGGGCGCGACCGAGCCGCCAGACCGCGACCGCGATGACGAGCGGATCGATGTTCGAGTGATGGTTCGGCGTGAGGATGAACGGCCCGCTCGCGGGCAGCTTCTCGGGATGCAGGATGCGGATGCGGGCGACGCCGCGGACGAACGGGACGACGAGCGCCCCGCACACCCACCAGAGGGATGGTCGGAGCTTCTCGCTCCGGTCAGCCATCGACCGTGAAGCGCGCCCCCAGCGCTCGGAGCTTGCCCTCGAAGTTCTCGTACCCCCGGCTGATGATGCCGACGTTCCGGACCGTCGACACGCCCGTCGCCGTCATCGCGGCGATGAGGTGCGAGAAGCCGCCCCGCAGGTCCGGCACCTCGATGTCGGCGCCGTGCAGCGGGGTCGGTCCCGTGATCACGGCGGCCTGCTCGAGGTCGCGCCGCGGCACGCGGCGGTGCGGCGCCGCGAAGCCCCGCGGGTGCACCCGGATGTCGGCGCCCATCTTCTGCAGCGCCTCGGTGAACCCGAACCGGTTCTCGTACACGGTCTCGTGCACGGTCGAGACGCCTTCGGCCTGCGTGAGCGCCACGACGAGCGGCTGCTGCCAGTCCGTCATGAAGCCCGGGTGCACGTCCGTCTCGATGACGACCGGCTTCAGCGGGCCGCCCGGGTGCCAGAAGCGGATGCCGTGCTCCTCGACGTCGAAGGCGCCGCCGACCTTCCGGAAGATGTTGAGGAACGTCATCATGTGTTCCTGCTTCGCGCCGTGCACGAAGACGTCGCCGTGCGTCGCGAGGGCGGCGGAGGCCCAGCTGGCGGCCTCGTTGCGGTCGAAGATCGCGCGGTGCGTGTAGCCGCGGAGGTCGTCGACGCCCTCGATGAGGATCACGCGGTTCGGCTCCACCGAGATGATCGCGCCCATCTTCTGCAGGATCGCGATGAGGTCCATGATCTCGGGCTCGATCGCCGCGTTGCGCAGCTCGGTGACGCCCTTCGCCCGCACCGCGGTGAGCAGCGTCTGCTCCGTCGCGCCGACGCTCGGGTACGGCAGGTGCACGTGCGCGCCGTGCAGGCCGTTCGGCGCGGACAGGCGGATGCCGGTCGGCAGCTTCTCCACGACGGCGCCGAACTTGCGCAGGGCGTCGAGGTGGAAGTTGATGGGCCGGTCGCCGATGCGGCAGCCGCCGAGGTCGGGGATGAAGGCCTCACCGAGCTGGTGCAGCAGCGGCCCGCAGAACAGGATCGGGATGCGCGACGAGCCGGCGTGCGCGTCGATCTCCCGCATGTGCGCGCTGCGCACGTTGCCGGCGTCGAGCAGCAGCTCGCCGGACTCCACGCCCGGCTTCACGGTCACGCCGTGGATCTCGAGCAGGCCGCGCACGACGCGGACGTCGCTGATGTCGGGCACGTCGCGCAGCACGCTGACGCCCTCGGAGAGGAGGGAGGCGACCATCGCCTTCGTGACGAGGTTCTTCGCCCCGCGGACGTCGACCTCACCCTGCAGCGGCGCGCCGCCCTCGATGGTGATGCGGTCGAAGGTGAGTCCGACGCTCGCTCCGGCGCGCTGTCCTTCGGTGATCAGGTTGCTCAACGGTCCCCTACTGGCAGTGTCGTGGGCCGCCATGCTTCGCGGCCGGCTTCGAAGGCGGTGATGCGCGGCTCATCGCGCAGGGTCAGCCCGATGTCGTCGAGGCCCTCCAGGAGCCTCCAGCGAGTGTAGGCATCGATCTCGAACGGGATCGAGGTCCCCGAGATGGTGAGGGTCGTGTTCGTGAGGTCGACGGTAGCCGTGATCCCGGGCTGCGCCTCGATCGCGGCCCAGCATGTCTCGACCTGCTCCTCGGTGATCACGCCGGTGAGCAGTCCCTGCTTGCCGCTGTTGCCGCGGAAGATGTCGCCGAAGCGCGGGCTGAACACCGCCTTGAACCCGTAGTCGCGGAGCGCCCAGACGGCGTGCTCCCGGCTGGAGCCGGTGCCGAAGTCGGGGCCCGCGAACAGGATCGAGCCGCCCGCGAAGGCCGGGTCGTTCAGCACGAAGTCGGGCTGCTGCCGGAGGTGGGCGAACAGGGCGTCGTCGAACCCGGTCTTCGTGACCCGCTTCAGATAGACGGCGGGGATGATCTGGTCGGTGTCGACCGCGGACCGCGTGAGCGGCACCGCGACGCCGGTGTGCGTGGTGAACGGCTCCATCTAGACCAGCACCTCGTCCGTCGCGTCGGAGGGGCGGGACGGCTGAAGGACGTCGGACGGGGCACTGAGGGTGCCGCGGATGGCCGTCGCGGCCGCGACGACCGGGGACACGAGGTGGGTGCGGCCGCCCTTGCCCTGCCTGCCCTCGAAGTTGCGGTTGCTCGTGGAGGCGCAGCGCTCCCCCGGGGCGAGCTGGTCGGGGTTCATCCCGAGGCACATCGAGCAGCCGGCGAACCGCCACTCGGCACCGAAGTCGGTGAAGATCTTGTCGAGCCCCTCCGCCTCGGCCTCGAGCCGCACGCGGGCCGAGCCGGGCACGATCATGACGCGCACGCCCTCGGCCTTCCGGCGGCCCTTCACGATCGCGGCGAACTGGCGCAGGTCCTCGACCCGGCTGTTGGTGCAGGAGCCCATGAAGACCGCGTCGACCTTGATCTCCTTGAGCGGTGTGCCGGGCGCCAGGTCCATGTACCGGAGGGCCCGCTCGGCGGACTCCCGCTGCTGCGGGTCGGTCATCGTGGCCGGGTCGGGCACCGTGCCGGCGAGCGTGGTGCCCTGGCCGGGGTTGGTGCCCCACGTGACGAACGGCTCGAGCTCGTCCGCGTCGAGGAAGACCTCGGCGTCGAAGACGGCGTCGTCGTCGGTGGGGAGGGTCCGCCAGTAGGCGACGGCCGCGTCCCAGTCCTCGCCCTTCGGGGCGTGCGGGCGGCCCTGCAGATAGGCGAAGGTGGTCTCGTCCGGGGCCACCATGCCGGCGCGGGCACCCGCCTCGATCGACATGTTGCAGATCGTCATCCGCCCCTCCATCGAGAGGGCCCGGATGGCGCTGCCGCGGTACTCGAGCACGTAGCCCTGGCCGCCGTTCGTGCCGATCTTCGCGATCACGGCGAGGATGACGTCCTTCGCCGTCACGCCCGGCTTCAGGGTGCCCTCGACGGTGATCGCCATCGTCTTGAAGGGCTGCAGCGGCAGGGTCTGCGTGGCCAGCACGTGCTCGACCTCGCTCGTGCCGATGCCGAACGCCATCGCGCCGAACGCGCCGTGCGTGGACGTGTGGGAGTCCCCGCACACGACGGTCACGCCGGGCTGGGTGAGGCCGAGCTGCGGGCCGACGATGTGCACGATGCCCTGCTCGACGTCCCCCAGTGAGTGCAGCCGGATGCCGAACTCCCTCGCGTTGCGGCGGAGCGTCTCGATCTGGGTGCGGCTCGTGAGATCCGCGATCGGCTTGTCGATGTCGATCGTCGGGGTGTTGTGGTCCTCGGTGGCGATCGTGAGATCGGGACGGCGCACCTGCCGGCCCTCGGCGCGCAGGCCGTCGAACGCCTGCGGGCTCGTGACCTCGTGGACGAGGTGCAGGTCGATGTAGAGCAGGTCGGGCGCGCCGTCCTCGCCCCGCTGCACGAGGTGGGCCTCCCAGACCTTCTCGGCCAGGGTCTTCGGACGTCGCGCCTGTGGCGCCGGCTGCTGGGACTGCGGCGTGGGAGCCGTCTCGGTCATGGGTGTCCTCCGGAGGGATCGCGGTGAGGTGTCCCCGGCATCGAGCAGCCTCCGCGACGAGGGAGCCGGTGGTTCAGACCTCGTCGCGGCAGGGAAGAAGGAGCGCACCGCGAAGCATGGACGCGAGATTACCACCGTGTTTCGGCGGATCCGGGGCGAGCGTCGTCAGCGGACGTTCTCGCTGAGCCGGCTCACGACGAGCTGCGGCACGAGGGTGGCGAGATCGGCGTGCACCGCGAGCGCCTCGGCGACGTCGTCCACCTCGTCCGAGCCCGTCGGGAGGGGCCCGGAGCGCCCCTCGATCCGCCGCATCTCCTCGTCCCACGCCGTCCAGGCCGAGAGGAGCACGGCGATCGGCTCGTCGACGAGCACCTCCTCGATCTCGTTCGACACGATCTCGATGAGGCCGCCGACGTCGAGGTGCTCGCCGCGGTGGGCGCGGATGCGCTGGTCGGCGAGCTGGGCGAGCGGCCGCCACGCGTCCGTCGCGAGCAGCGCGGCGGGATGCCGCGGGAAGTGCACCGCGGAGGGCACGCCGGCGACGACGTGCGGGGCGCGACGACGACCGAAGAGCCGCATGGAACGGATCGTACGTCGATCCGGGGACGACGCGCCGGGTCAGACGGCGAGGCCGGCCGGAGTGGGCAGGATCAGCTCCACGTTGCGGTCCGCGGCCCGGCCGCCCAGGCCGTCCGTCGAGGGGTCGGGGCGGGCGGACTCCTGGGGGTCGTTGGCGGCGAGCTCGCGCGAGAGGGATGCGAGCGCGAGCGGTGTGCCGATGCTGCCGTCCCAGACGGCCGGTGCGGCGCTGTCGACGATGGTGCCGAAGATCGAGAGGGTGCCGTCGGCGTTGTCCACGATCTCGAGGGTGCGCACCTGCTCGGGCCAGTCGATGTGCGAGGCGGTGGTGACCTCCCAGAAGCCGCCCGTGCCGGCGCGGTTCGGCCGCGGCGTCACCGCGTTCTCGTGCGTGTGGCCGTTCACCCAGAGGATCACCTGCGGGTTCGCGAGCAGCGTGTCGATCACCGTCGGGCCGAGCACCCGAGGCGACGGGTCGCCGCCCGCGGCGACGAGGGCGTTCTCCATCGTGTCGCCGGTGTGGTGGCTGACGACCATCGTCGGCCGGTGCGGCTCGGCCGCGAGGGTCGCCTGCAGCCACGCGTACTGGGCGGCGTCCAGCGACCCGTCGGCCTCGCCGTTCTCGTTCACCGTGTCGAGCACGATCATCCGCAGCGGGCGGCGGGTCCCGCCGCTCGCGGTCGGGACGTCCTGGACGTAGTAGGCGGTGCCGGCCGTGCGGTTCTGAGCGGTGAAGCCGTGACCGACGGGCGTGCCCCGGGTCGTGAAATGCTCCGCGACGACCTGCGCGCGGGTCACCGGGACGCGCGCCGGATCCGGGGTGACGGCCCGGACCGGGAGGGTCGCGAGCATCGCCGCGGCGGTCTCGGGGCTCGAGACGAGCTGGTCGACGAAGTCGGCCGGGCTCGTCCCGGGCGGCAGCCCGACGGGCTTCACCGCGCCGACGGACAGCGCGCTGAGCGCCGGGGTGATCGGGAAGTTGCCGGAGAGCAGGCCGTCGTGGTTGCCGTGCACGGCGTACCACGGCATCCGCAGCCCGGAGGCGGTGAAGGGGCGGATCGCCGCGGGCAGCAGCCCCGCGATCATCGGGAAGCCGCAGGTCGTCTTGAGGTGGTCGTCGGTGCGCCCGGCGGGCGGCGGCGCCGGGTGCCAGTAGTTCGTGTCGTAGGAGGTCGGCTCGTCGTCCGCGACGCCCTCGAACACGCCGATCCTGCCGCTGTCAGGAGTGATGGGACCGCCGTCGAGCACGCCGATCGTCCAGCGCAGCTCGTTCAGCTGGCAGTTGTCGACCGCATCGCCCGTGTTGACGGCGAACCGGAGGCGGCTGCCGGTCGCCGGCCCGACCTTCAGGGCGTCGACCGCGCGGACCGTCGCCTCCGCGACCTGGGTGGAGAGCATCTCGTGCGGCCGGTAGGCGGCTTGGAACGGGATCTCGGCCCGCACGTCCGAGTAGCGGTCGAGGAACTCGAACCGGGAGGGCGACTGGGTGTCCTGGATGTGCACGTCCGTGAACTGCACGAACGCGACGGGGACCTTGCGCGTGCGGGTCCGTCCCGCGTGCGGCGTGCCGCCGAGGTCGGTCCGGAGGGTGTAGGGCTCCCCCGGCCCGAGCACGTGCCTGCGGAAGCCTGCGCCGTCGGGCGTTCCCCGCAGGAGGGTGCGGGCGAGGGTCGTCCCCTGCGGATGGACGGGCTTCGCGGCGAGCGGCGCGGCCTCGGCCGGCGGGGCGGTGGCCGCCGCTGCTGCGACGGCGGCGAGACCGATCCCGACCGCGATCGCGTCTCGCCTGCTGGGTCCCTGCTGATCCGACGCCACGACGTCTCCCTCCGACCCGGGCAGCCTGTCCCGGTCGGGTGACGCCGCCGTGAACGGCGCGGGAACGCCGGTGCCCGGACGGCTGCGCCGAGGCACCCCTCCGGGATCGCGCCGTTCGGGAGTTCCTGCACGACGGCCGACTCCTCCGGATCCGCGCGACGGGTCGAGCTCAGGGCGTGGCCCGCTCCCGGGCCTTGTCCTTGCGGATGACGAGCAGGCTCGCGACCGTCGCGACGGCCATCGACACGACGATCACGCCGAGCGAGACGCCCGTGCCGATGTCCGGCACGGCGTCGAGGTGCTCCCCGCCGTTCAGGAACGGCAGCGAGTTCTCGTGCAGGGCGTGCAGCACGAGCTTCACGCCGATGAACGCGAGGATGAACGCGATCCCGTACTTGAGGTAGCGCAGCCGCTCCACGAGGTCACCGAGCAGGAAGTACAGCTGCCGCAGCCCCATCAGCGCGAACACGTTCGCGGTGAACACGATGAAGGCGCTCTGGGTGATGCCGAAGATCGCCGGGATCGAGTCGAGGGCGAAGAGCACGTCCGTGCTGCCGAGCGCGACGAGCACGACGAGGATCGGCGTCCACATCCGTGCCCCGTCGACCGTGGTGCGGAGGCGGCCCTCGTCGTAGCGGTCGGTCACCGCGACGTGGCGCCGGAGGAACCGGACGAGCCGGCCGTTCTGCGCGTCGCCGTGCCCGGAGCCGAACGCCTGCGTGATCGCCGTGTAGACGAGGAAGGCACCGAAGAGGTAGAAGATCCAGCTGAACGAGGCGATCAGCTGGGCGCCGACGGCGATGAAGATCCCGCGGAAGAGGAGCGCGAGGATGATGCCGACCATCAGCACCTCCTGCTGGTGCTTCCTCGGCACGGCGAACCCGCCCATGATCACGATGAAGACGAACAGGTTGTCGATGGAGAGCGAGTACTCGGTCAGCCAGCCGGCGACGAACTCGGTCGCGGGGCCGGCGCCCGCGACGACGAGCAGCAGGGCGGCGAAGGCGAGCGCGAGGGCCACGTAGAAGGCGACCCACGCCCCCGACTCCTTCAGCGACGGCACGCGGGGCCGCGCGTAGGCGAGCGCGATGTCGGCGCCGAGCACGAGCACGAGCACGACGAGGGAGCCGATCTGGAACTGGAGGGGGACGATCACGGGCGGGACCTCTCGGGTCGGCGGCATGCGGCAGCGCCGAACGTCTCTCCCCATCCGGAACGGATGCCACACGGCCGGGACCGCGGCGATGCGATCCGTGATGACGGCCGGCGTGGAGCCGGGATACTCCCCTTCGTCCCCCGGAGCCTATCGGTCGCCGCCTCGCCGCCGCTCGCGCATCACGTGAAGTACGCGACCGCCTGCGAGAGGAGGACCGCGCCGCCGAGCACGATCAGCACGACGCCGGCGAAGAGGAACCCGCCGCGGGTGGCGAGCGCCTGGCGGGTCGCCGCGGTCTGCCACACGAGGATCCCGACGCCGAAGGCGACGACCATCAGCGAGAGCAGCGCGTAGAGCAGGTTGATGGGCGCATCGTTGGGATTCACTCCGGCAGTGTTGCGGGAACGGGCCCGAAGTGCCAGAGCGTCCGCCGAGTGTCGGGTCGATGCAGCCTGAGCACGCGCGGTCGTCGTACGATTCGCCCGGTCGAGGGAGTGGGATGAGCGATCCGGTCACCGTGCGGGACGATCGGCAGGCGCACCGCTACCGCATCGAGGTGGACGGTGCGGAGGCCGGCTTCGCCGCCTACCGGCTCCAGCCGGGCAGGGTGGTGTTCACGCACACGGTCATCGATCCGGCCTTCGAGGGGCACGGCCTCGGCGGCCGGCTGGCCCGGACGGCGCTCGACGACGTCGCCACCCGCGGCGAGCAGGTCGTGCCGCTGTGCCCGTTCATCTCGGCATGGATCCGCAGGCATCCGGAGTACCTCGACCTCGTGGACGAGGCCCATCGCGAGGCGGTGCGCACCGGCACGTGAGCGCCCGTCGCGTTCCCGCGGATGCAGCGGGAATCGCGATGCGAACGGGTCAGGTGCCGGCGCCCAGGGCGCGGCCCACCGCCGCGAGCGCCCCGGCCACCTGCTGCTCCTCGCCGGCGCCGGCGGCCGCGGACAGGTCGACGCCGATCACGCCCGCGAGGCCGAGCATCCGTTCGGCGGTCGCCACCGCGTGCGCGACGGCGGCGTCCGGCTCGGCGAGCGCGGCCCGGTCGGCGTCGGGGAAGAAGGCGGCGAGCCGTGCCCGGCCCCGCTCCGTCGCGCCGACGGGGACGCTCACCACGAAGCGCATCGAGGGCGCAACGGTGCCGGCCGCCGCGACGAACCGTTCGACGTCGGCCGCGGGGCCGTGGTTCACGAAGCAGACCGTCGCCCCGGCGGCCGCCTTCGACGCGAGTCGGGCGGGCCGCAGCGCGACCGGCGGCGCCGACGGCGACTCCGCCACGGCGACGGCCATCCCCCGGTCCGCAGCGAGCGCCGCGAGCCGCGTCGAGTCGAGGTCGAAGACCGGCTCGGCGTCCGGTCGCCCACCGATCGCCGGATGGTCCCCGGTCAGGCAGAGCACCATCGGCACGTCCGCTGCGGCGAGGCCGAGCAGCTCGCCCTCGAGCGCGACGCGGTTGCGGTCGCGGCAGGTGAGGCCGACGATCGGGCGCACGCCCTCCCCCTGGAGCAGCGCGGCGCGAGTGCCCGCCGGCAGCTGCACGCGCGCCCACGGGGCGTCCCCGATCACGGCGGCGTCGACGGCGCCGGCGAGGCGGCCCGCGACGGACCGATGACCGTCCGGACCGACCGGCGCGACCAGCTCCGCGACCACGATCGGCCGGCGGCCGGCGATCGCGAGCAGGTCGGCGGCGGACCGCGACAGCGGCGCTCCGGCGCGGGTGCGCTCCGGCGCCGGATGAACCGGCAGCGGACCGTCCAGGAACACGCACCGCCGGTCGCCGAGCTCGCAGCCGCCGTCCGCGTGCACGCCCTCGCACGGCCCGTAGACCATCCGCTTCGGGCAGGCGGTCGCCGGCAGGAGGGTCACCCGGTCATCATGGCCGGGCTCGCCCCTCAGCGCGCGCCGGCGAGGGTCGCGTCAGCGATGCGCCGCACCACGGCTCCGTCGACCGTCTCGTGCTCGAGCAGCTCGGCCGAGAGCGCGTCCATCGCACCCCGGTGCCGGGTGAGCAGGTCGACGGCCGCGGATTCCGCCTCGCGGAGCAGCCGAGCGACCTCCTCGTCCACCACCCGCTGCGTCTCCTCGCTGTACGGATGCCCCTGCTGCCCCTGGCCGAGGTAGCCGGGCTGGTCGACCGCGTAGCCGACGGGTCCGAGCACGGGCGAGAGGCCGAACTCGGTGACCATCCGCGTGGCGAGCTGCGTCGCCGAGGCGAGGTCGTTCGACGCCCCGGTCGAGCCGGCGCCGTAGACGACGAGCTCGCCGGCGCGGCCGCCGAGCCGCACGGCGAGGCTGGCGCGCAGCTGCTCCTCCGTGTAGAGGTGCCGCTCCTCCTCGGGCACCTGCTCCGTCACCCCGAGCGCCATGCCCGAGGGCAGGATCGTGACCTTCTCGACGGGGTCCGTGCCGGGCGTGAGCGCGGCGACGAGGGCGTGGCCCGATTCGTGCACGGCGACGTTCTGCCGCTCCTCGACGAGCAGGAAGTTGCTCGGCTGGCGGGCGCCGAGCAGGATCCGGTCGCGGGCCGCCGACAGGTCGGCGGCCGTGATCTCGGTGCGGCCGTCGCGGACGGCGACGATCGCGGCCTCGTTCAGCAGGTTGGAGAGATCGGCGCCAGAGAAGCCGGGCGTCGCGCGCGCTGTGGCGCCGAGGTCCACGTCCGCGGCGAGGTGCTTGCCGTGGGCGTGCACGGCGAGGATCGCGGCCCGCTCGGTCGCCGTGGGCAGCGGGATCGCGACCTGGCGGTCGAACCGGCCCGGCCGCAGCAGCGCGGGGTCGAGCGCCTCCGGCCGGTTGGTCGCGGCGAGCACGACGATGCCGGTGCTCGGCTCGAAGCCGTCCATCTCGGCGAGCAGCTGGTTCAGGGTCTGCTCGCGCTCGTCGTTGCTGGCGTAGCCGGTGCCGCGACGACCGCCGATGCCGTCGATCTCGTCGATGAAGACGATCGCGGGCGCGCGCTTGCGCGCCTCGGCGAACAGGTCCCGCACCCGGGAGGCGCCGACGCCCACGAACAGCTCCACGAACGACGAGCCCGTCACGGGCAGGAAGGGCACCTCCGCCTCGCCGGCGACCGCCCGGGCGAGCAGCGTCTTGCCGGTGCCCGGAGGGCCGGCCATGAGCACGCCCTTCGGGCCGACCGCGCCCGCTGCGGCGAACCGGGACGGGTCGCGCAGGAACTCGACCACCTCGGTGACGTCCCGCTTGACGCTCTCGTACCCGGCCACGTCGCTGAACCGCGTGGTGGGGCGCTGGGTGTCGACGACCTTCGGCTGCATCCGGCCCACCGCGCCGCCGAGCATCCCGCCGCCGCTCCGGGCCACCCGCCCGACGTACAGGAAGTAGAGCAGCAGCAACACGAACGGCAGGAACGACAG
>DASYJR010000204.1:0-9353 GCA_035996305.1 Amnibacterium sp.
ATGCAGGGCTGCTCGATCACCCTGCTGAAGCTCGACGACGAGATGAAGGCCCTGTGGGACGCGCCGGTGCAGACCGCGGCGCTGCGCTGGGGCCGGTGAACGGAGGACCATGGCGGCTCTGACGACGGACTGGGCGCTCGCGTGGGTGCGGGGGAGCGCAGCGGTGGTGGGGGAGCACCGCGCGGAGCTCTCCGCTCTCGACCGGGCGATCGGTGACGGCGACCACGGCGAGAACCTGGATCGCGGCTTCAAGGCCGTGCTCGCGAAGCTCGACGGGGCGCAACCCGGTACGCCGGGGGCGGTGCTGAAGCTCGTCGCGACGACGTTGATCTCGACGGTCGGGGGAGCATCGGGACCGCTGCTCGGCACCGCCTACCTGAAGGCCGCCGGCGCGGTCGGCGACGCCACGGAGCTCGACTCCGCAGCGGTCGTGGCCCTGCTCACCGCGGCCCGCGACGGCGTGGTGCTGCGCGGCAAGGCCGCGCCGGGCGACAAGACGATGATCGACGCCTGGACCCCCGCGGTCGACGCGGCCGCGGCCGCCGCCGACGCGGGGGAGGAGCCCGTGGCCGTGCTGGCGGCCGCGGCGGATGCGGCGGAGCGGGGGGCGGTGGCCACGGAGCCCCTCGTCGCCCACAAGGGCCGGGCCAGCTACCTCGGCGAGCGGGCGGTCGGGCACCGGGATCCCGGCGCCCAGTCCTCGGCGCTCCAGCTCCGCGCGGCGGCGCAGGCGGCGGTGGGCTGAGCGTGGCCGCTGTCGGCATCGTCTTCGTCTCCCACAGCCGGCGCATCGCCGAGGGGCTCGTCGAGCTCGCGGCGCAGATGGCGCCGTCGGTCGCCCTCGAGGCGGCCGGCGGCACCGATGAGGGCGGCATCGGCACGAGCTTCGAGAAGGTGGAGTCCGCGATCCGCCGGGCGGATCGCGGCGACGGCGTGCTGGTGATCGGCGACCTGGGCTCCGCGATCATGACCGCCGAGACCGCCGTCGAGCTGCTCGACCCCGCGCCCGCGAGCGGCGTCGTCGTGCTCGACGTGCCGCTCGTCGAGGGCGGCGTCGCCGCGGCGGTCACGGCCGAGGGCGGCGGCGACCTCGACGCGGTGGTGGCCGCGGCCCGGTCCTCCGCGGGCGGTGGGACGCCACCTGCGGCACCGTCGGAGCCGGAGGCCTCCGGTCCGGTCACCGACACCGTCGTGCTCACGGACCCCGAGGGGCTCCACGCGAGGCCGGCGGCCGAGCTCGTGAAGCTCGCGGGCCGGTTCCGGTCGTCCGTGCGGGTGAACGACGCCGACGGGCGCAGCCTGCTCCGCATCCTCGCCCTCGGGCTGCGCAAGGGCGACACCGTCCGGATCGAGGCGGCCGGCCCCGACGCCCGGGCGGCGGTCGACGCCCTCCGCGAGCTGCTCGGTTCGACCTCGGGTTGAATCCTGCTCGCGGCACGCCGCGCGGTTACCGGCTCGGAACCGATCGGAATGTCACGATTCGGACATGCTCGACTCGATCGTCTGGATCCTGGCCGGTGTCACCGCCTGGTGCGTGGCCTCCCTGGCCTTCGCGCTGCTCGTCGGGCCGCTCGTGCGGCGCGACCGCGGCACCGCGGAGCGCGCCGAGCAGCGCCCGCTCGCCGCACCGCGCCTCGCGGCGCCGGTGCAGCTGCAGCGCTGACGACGCTCAGTCCTCGCGCCCGCGTGAGAGGCGCAGCCGGCGACCGGACTCGACGTCCTCCTCGTGCTTCTTCGCCTTCTTGTCGCTGCCGCGGCTGTCGCGCATCGGGAGCTGGATCTGCTCCTCGGCCGTGATCCCGCCCTGCAGCTCGCGGCTCCGCTCCAGCTCCGCGTCGAACTCGGCGCCGAACAGCAGCGCCAGGTTCGTGATCCAGAGCCACAGCAGGAAGACGATGACGCCGGCGATCGGTCCGTACGACTTCGCGTAGCTGCCGCCGTTCGAGAGCCCGAGATAGAGGCCGAAGGCCGCCGTCGCGATCGCCCAGACGAGCAGGGCGAGTACTGAGCCGGTGCTCGTCCACTTGAACCTGGGCTGCCGGATGTTCGGCGAGAAGTAGTAGAGGATCGCGACCGCGGTGACCGCGATGACCACGAGCACCGGCCACTTCACGATCGAGAAGACGAGGTAGGCCGCGTCGCCGATGCCGATCACGTTCGCCAGTCGCTGCACCGCAGGCCCGGTGGAGACGAGCAGCAAGGCGGCGACCACGACGAGGACGACGACGGCGACCGTCACGGCGAGCTGCGTGGGGCGCAGCTTCCAGACCGGGCGCCCCTCGGGGATGCTGTAGATCCGGTTCATCGCCCGGCCGAAGGCGCCCACGTACCCCGACGCGGACCACAGTGCGCCCACGATGCCGACGACGAGGCCGATGCCGGCGGCGGGTGCGGAGCTCGCGTTCTTGAGCAGGCCGTCGATGAGGCTGTAGGTGCTCGGTGAGCCGGCGAGTGCCGGCTTCAGCACGTGCGTCGACAGGTCGCCGATCGTGGAGCGGTTGAGCAGCCCGAGGATCGACACGATCGCGACGATCCCGGGGCCGAGCGCCAGCACCGCGTAGTAGACGAGCGCGGCCGCGAGATCGGTGCACTGGTCGCTGCCGAACTCGCGCATCGTCTTCTTCAGCGAGTAGACGAAGGTCGGCTTCTTCAGGTCCCCCAGGTCCTCCGGCTTGCGGGGGTCGTCGGGGGACGGCACGGTGCCGGGACGCGGCTCGCGCAGGGCGCCGGAGCCGCCCCGATCCGCCGACCTCCTCGAGCCGCCCTCCCGCGGTGCGGGGTGCGCCTGCCGACGGCGCTGCTCCGGGGTCTCCGGGATGGCGCCGGCCCGGCGCGCGATGGCCGAGGCGGAGGCGACCACCCCGACCACACCCGCGGTGAGCGCGGACGCCCCGAGCAGGGTGCGGGCGCCGCCGCGGTCCTCGCCGCTCGTGGGGGAGACGATGCCGCTCATCGCGTCAGGAGGTCGCGGTCGGCGTCGCGGCCTCGTCCGCGGCACCGGCCTCGGTCGGCAGGCTGGACGCGCTGTCGTCGATCGCGCCGCCGGACTCCGGCAGCTGCTCCTCGAAGACCTTCGCCGCCTCTTCGGCCGAATCGGGCTCGGCGGCACCCGCCGCCCCGCTGCGGCCGCCGCGCTTGGGGCTCGGCGCCGTCCGCTCCTCCGTCGACGACTTCGAGTCCGAGTCCGAGGGCCCGTCGGACTCCGACTCGGACTCGGGGTCCGGCGCGGAGGACACCGCGTCGGCGACGGACGCGGTGGTGCCCGTGGCGGTCGACACGGCGGCGGTGAGCTTCGGGGTCCGCTCCTGCGCGACCTCCTTGACCTTGCCGACCACGGACCGCACCTGGTCGCTCTCGCGGGCGGCGCGGAGCTTCTCGGTGAGCGTCGTGTAGGCGGAACGGCCGGCGCGGGAACCGACGACGTAGCCGGTCGCCAGGCCGGCGACGAACAGCAGCTTGCCCTTCATACGGGGGACCCTTCCTTCGGTCGATCGGCTGACCATGCTGCCAGCCCTTCGAGAGACGGTTCCTGGACGCTCAGGAGGCTTGCGGCGGATGCTCGGGACGTCGTCCTTCAGCGGGAGGCTGTGGGATGGTTCCGGCTCGAGGACCTCGAGGAGCCGTCATGACCGATCGTCTCGCCCGTCGTGCCGCGGAGCTCGACGCCGCGGATCCGCTCGCGCCGCTCCGCGACCGCTTCGAACCCGCCGAGGGCGTCGTCGCCTACCTCGACGGCAACTCCCTCGGGCGGCCTGTCGTCGGCACGGCGGAACGCCTCGCCGCCTTCGTGCGGGAGGAGTGGGGCGCGCGGCTGATCCGCGCCTGGGACGAGGGGTGGCTCGCCGAGCCGGAGCGGCTGGGCGACGAGATCGGCCGCGTCGCCCTGGGGGCGGCACCCGGCCAGACCCTCGTCGGCGACTCGACGACCGTGCTGCTCTACAAGGCGGCGCGGGCGGCCCTCGCCGCCCGGCCCGGCCGCACCGAGATCGTGCTCGACGCGGCGGAGTTCCCGACGGGCCGGTACCTGCTCGCCGGAATCGCCGCCGAGCTCGGACATCGGCTGGTCGTGCTCGAGCCGCCGGTCGACGGCGGGATCACCCCAGCCATGGTGGGGGCGGCGGTGGGCTCGCGGACGGCGCTCGTGCTGCTGAGCCACGTCGCATTCCGATCGGCGTATATCACCGACGCGGCGGAGATCACCAGGATCACGCATGAGGCCGGAGCGCTGGTGCTCTGGGATCTCAGTCATTCCACGGGAGCGGTGCCGGTCGAGCTCGACGAGTGGGATGCCGATCTCGCCGCGGGCTGCGGCTACAAGTACCTGAACGGCGGACCGGGTGCGCCCGCGTTCCTGTACGTCGCATCCCGGCTGCAGGCCGAGCTGCGGCAGCCGATCCAGGGCTGGCTGGGGACCGCCGACCCGTTCCTGATGGGAGAGCGCTACGAGCCGGCCGCAGGCGTACGCCGATTCACGAGCGGGACGCCGCCGATCCTCGGCATGCTGCCCATCGCCGACACGCTGGCGCTGATCGACGAGGCCGGAATGCCCGCCGTGCGCGCGAAGTCCGTCGCGTTGACGGGCTTCGCGATCGAGGTCGCGGACGCCCTGCTCGCCCCGGCCGGCGTGCGGCTCGAGTCACCGCGCGATCCCTCCCGCCGGGGGAGCCACATCATGCTGGCGCATGCCGACTTCGCGGGCCTGCTGGATCCGCTCTGGCGGCGGGGGGTGGTGCCCGACTTCCGCCGGCCGGACGGCCTGCGCATCGGGCTCGCCCCGCTCAGCACCTCGTTCCAGGAGGTGCTCGCCGGACTCTCGGCGGTGCAGAAGGAGCTTGTGGGTGGATAACGTGGAGCCGGCAACAAAAGGGAGGTCTGGAGCGATGACGCAGGACGCACTCGGGGTCGCAATGGTCGGGGCGGGCTTCATGGGCGCCGTGCATTCGCAAGCGTGGCGGGTCGCGCCCGCGTTCTTCGATCTCCCGCTCGAACCCGTGCGGCGGGTCGTGGTCGGCCGGCGCGCCGACGCGACGGAGCAGGCCGCGAGGCGGTGGGGCTGGGAGGCGTCGTCGACGGACTGGCGCTCGGTGCTCGAGCGGGACGACGTGCAGCTCGTCGACGTGTGCACGCCGGGGGACAGCCACGTGGAGATCGCGATCGCCGCGCTCGAGGCCGGCAAGCACGTGCTCTGCGAGAAGCCGCTCGCGAACTCGGTCGCCGACGCCGAACGGATGGCGGAGGCGGCGCGGGCCGCCGCGGAGCGGGGCGTGTTCGCGATGGTCGGCTTCAGCTACCGCCGGATGCCGGCGATCGGGCTCGCGAAGCGGCTCGTCGAGGAGGGGCGGCTCGGCGAGATCCGCCAGATCCGCGCCGCGTACCTGCAGGACTGGCTCACCGACGCCGAAGCGCCGATGACCTGGCGGCTCGAGAAGCACCTCGCAGGCTCGGGCGCGCTCGGCGACATCGGCGCGCACGCGATCGACCTGGCGCAGCATCTGGCCGGCGACGCGGTGGCGAGCGTGAGCGGCATGCTGACGACCTTCGTGCACGAGCGCCCTCGGCTGGCCGAACAGCGCGGCCTCTCGGGCATCGCGGGCACGGAGCGCGGCCGGGTGACGGTCGACGACGCGGCGTACTTCACCGCCCGGTTCGCGAGCGGCACCGTCGGGACGTTCGAGGCCAGCCGCTTCGCGACCGGCAGGAAGAACGCCCTCCGCGTGGAGCTGTCGGGTTCCGACGGGGCGCTCGCGTTCGACTTCGAGGATCCGAACGTCCTTCAGTTCTACGACGCGCGGCTGCCGCAGGAGACCCTCGGCTTCCAGCGCATCCAGGCGACGGAGCCCGTCCACCCATGGGCGGACGCGTGGTGGCCCGTCGGGCACGGCCTCGGCTACGAGCACGGCTTCGTGAACGAGGTCGCCGATCTCGTGCGGGACATCGGCGAGGGTCGCCAGCCGCGACCGTCCTTCGACGACGGGCTGCAGGTGCAGCGCGTGCTCGATGCGATCGAGCGCAGCGCTGCGGCCGGCAGCGCCTGGACCGCGGTGGATGCAGCGGACGCCGAGGCGCCCGCGGGGAGGATGGACGCGTGAGCGACACGAAGCAGGCCCTGGTCGTCCGCGGCGGCTGGTTCGGGCACGAGCCGGTCGAGGCGACGGAGCTGTTCCTCCCCTTCCTCGAGCAGAACGGCTTCGAGGTGCGGGTCGAGGAGTCGCCGAAGGTCTACGCCGACGCCGACTTCATGGCGACGGTGGACCTCGTCCTGCAGACCATGACGATGTCGACGATCGAGATGGAGGAGTTCCTGGGCCTCCGCGCCGCGATCGAGGCCGGCACCGGGATGGCGGGCTGGCACGGCGGGATCGCCGACTCGTACCGGAACACCTCGCAGTACCTGCAGATGATCGGCGGCCAGTTCGCCGAGCATCCGGGCAAGCACCCGTCCGAGCGGAAGGGCGAGCAGGACGACAACTACGTGCCGTACACGATCGAGATCACCGAGCTCGGCAGGCAGCACGAGATCACGGCCGGGATCGACGACTTCCAGCTCGTCTCGGAGCAGTACTGGGTGCTGCACGACGACTACAACGACGTGCTCGCCACGACGACCCAGCCGGTGCGTCCCTGGGATCCCTGGAACCGCCCGATCACATCGCCGGCGGTCTGGACGCGCCAGTGGGGCGAGGGGCGCATCTTCGTCTGCACCCCGGGGCACCACGTGGACATCCTTGAGGACCCGAACGTGCGCACCATCATCGAGCGCGGCATCCTGTGGGCGTCCCGATGAGCGCCCCGCTCCGCGTCGGCGTGATCGGTGTCGGCGTCATCAGCAAGCAGTACTTCGAGACCTTCCCGAGGCTGTCCAACCTGCGGCTCACCGCGGTCGCCGACCTCGACCTCGATCGGGCGAGGGCCGTGGCGGACGAGCAGGGCGTGGCGGCGCTGAGCGTGCCGGAGCTGCTCGCCTCCGACGACGTCGACGTCGTGCTGAACCTCACGATCCCGGCCGCGCACGTGCCCGTCGGGACGGATGCGTTGCGCGCCGGCAAGCACGTCTACGCCGAGAAGCCCCTCGGCCTCGATCCGCGGGAGGCGGCTCCCATGCTCGCCCTCGCCGAGGAGCGGGGCCTGCGCGTCGGCAGCGCGCCCGACACGGTGCTCGGCACCGGCGTGCAGACCGCGCGCCGGCTGCTCGACGACGGCGTGGTCGGCACCCCCCTCTCCGCCTCGGTCGCCTGGAGCAGCCCGGGGCACGAGCGCTGGCATCCGGCGCCCTTCTTCTACTACCAGCCGGGCGGCGGACCGCTGCTGGACATGGGTCCGTACTACCTGACGGCGCTCGTCTCGCTGCTCGGTCCGGTGGAGCGCGTCTCGGGCACCAGCCGGCGATCGCCGCGGGAGCGCACCGTCGGCAGCGGCGCCAACGCGGGCGCACCGGTTCCCGTCACCACCGACACGTCGATGACCGCGATCCTCGAGCACCGCGGGGGCGCGGTCTCGACCGTCGCCTTCTCCTTCGACGTCTGGGCGTCGCGGCGCCCGCTGTTCGAGGTCTACGGCACCGAGGGCACCATCGCCGTACCGGATCCGAACCGCTTCGACGACTCGGTCGAGGTCTTCACGGCCGAGGCGGGGGAGTGGCGCACGGTCGACCCCTCCGCCGGCTACCCCGGCGCGGCCCGGGGCACCGGTCTCTCGGACATGGCTCGGGCGATCGAGACCGGCCGGCCCCACCGGGCATCCGGCGAGCTGGCGCTGCACGTGCTGGAGATCATGGCGGCGGTCACCGCGTCGAGCACCACGCACGCCGTGGTGCCGCTGACGACGACCGTCGAGCGGCCGGAGGCCGTGCCGGAGGGCGCCGACCCCGCCACCTGGTGAGCGGGCGGGTTCCGAACCTGCACCGCGGCGCTGGACCTGCACCCGGTCGGGGGAACGGCTCCTCCCCGGCCACGGAAGGGGCCGCTCAGCGCCGAGCGGCGAGGGAGGTCGTGAGGCGGACCGTGCCCGCGACGAGCGCCGTGATCGCGAGCGCGAGCGCCGGCGCGTGGTCGCCCGGGCTGCCGGCGAGGAGCGCGAACCCCGACAGCGCGGAGCACGCGACCAGCACCTGGAGCGAGACGCGGGGGAGCCCGTTGCGGTCGGCCTCGGCGCCTTCGGCGAACCGCCCCGCGGCGACGAGCCGCAGGTGGGCGCTCAGGGCGGCGAGGAGCACGCCGGTCGAGAAGACGGCCATCGCGGTGATGAAGTCGCTGCGGTCGATCACGTCCAGCACCGTGAACTGCACGGTGAGGTAGGCGCTCAGCGCCACGAAGCCGAGGGCGCCCGTGGGCGTCGCGGCGACGCGTGCTGCGGGACGGGTGGGGGAACCGATGCGGGACACGGGGGACTCCTGGGGGCGGAGAGATTCGGACCGGCGCGCACGGGGGAGTGGCGGACGGACCTCGGGTGGCTGGATCGTATCGAGGGTAGGGCCGCGGTCCGACGCCCCAGTTGGAGGGGCGCCGGAGGGGGAGCGGCGCTATCCTCGCCGCTCGTGATCCTCTCGACAGACCGTGATCCGCGCCTCGTCACCGTCCGTCGTGGTGGCACGTTGACGGATGACGACCACCGCCTGCTCGCAGCGTGGGCGGCGGCATGCGCCGAGCACGTGCTCCCGTTCTTCGAGGCGGTCAAGCCCGACGACGATCGACCCCGCGCCGGGATCGCGGCCGTCCGATCGTGGATCGGGGGAGAGCTGCGGATGATGTCGAGCAGGGCAGCGGCGTTCCCGGCCAACGCAGCGGCACGGGAGGTCGACGGCGCGGCGCGCTTCGCCGCGCTGTCGGCTGGGCAGGCGGCCGCCGTCGCGCACGTCGCCGAGCACGACCTCGGGGCGGCGGCCTACGCGCTCAGGGCCGCGGCGGCCGGCGCTCCGCAGCCGCAGGCGCTCGAGGGGCTGCGCCTCGAGCGCGACTGGCAGCTCGCACAGCTCCCAGGAGCGCTCCGCTCCCTCGTCGTGGAGGACGAGCGCCGGCGCGACGCGCTCTGCTGGGGCGTGTTCAGCGCATGAGGGGCGTCCCCGACCACCGCACCGCGCTGGTGCTCGCCGGCGCGGGAGCTGCCGGTAACGCATGGCAGCTCGGCCTCGTCGCAGGCCTGTCGGACGCGGGCGTCGACATCAGCGACGCCGACCTGGTCATCGGCACGTCGGCGGGATCCACCGCCGCGGCCCAGATCACGAGCGGCCGGCCGCCGGCCGAGCTGTACGCCGCCGTCCTCGCAGAGCCGTCTGCGGCAGCGGGTGGGGGAGCGGGCAGGGGAGCGGCAGCCGGCCGGTCTGGGGCGGAGTCCATGACCTGGTCGGACGGCATCAT
>DASYJR010000205.1:0-13849 GCA_035996305.1 Amnibacterium sp.
AGGTCGCCGCCGGCCGCCTCGACGCGGTGGTGCTCTCCCTCGCGGGACTCACCCGCCTCGGGCGCACGGCCTCGGTGACGGAGGTCCTGCCGCTCGAGTCGTGGCCGACAGCGGCCGGGCAGGGCGCGCTCGCGCTCGAGATCCGTGCCGACGACGCCGCCTCGCTGGACGGCGCGGATCCCGCTCCGGTGGCGGTCGCGGTGCGCCGGCTCACGGATCCGGTGGCCATGGCCGCCGCAACCGCGGAGCGCGCCGTGCTCGGCCGCCTCGAGGCCGGCTGCGTCGCCCCGATCGGCGTCGCCAGTGCGATCGACGCGGACCGCATCGCGCTCTGGGCCAGCGTGCACGAGCCGGGGGGCGGCCGCCGGCTGGACCGCCGCATCGAACGGCCCGCGGGGGACGCGGACCGTCCCGCGGTGCTCGCGGCCGCCGCCGACCGCCTCGCCGACGAGCTGCTCGACGCGGGCGCCGCTGCGCTCGCCCCCCTTGGAGGTGCCGCATGACGCCGGACAAACCGCTGCGCGGCTGGACCGTGCTCGTGCCCCGGGGTGGCCCGTGGGGCGACAGCGTCGCCGCCGAGCTGCGGGCGAGGGGTGCGTCCCCGGTCGTCGCGCCCTCGATCAACTTCGCCGGGACCGAGGACTCGGCGGCGCTCACCGCGGCGCTCGAGCGGCTGGAGGCCGGCGAGTTCGACTGGATGAGCGTCACGAGCGCCACCACCGTCGACGTGCTCTCCGCCCACGGCGTGCGCATCCCGGAGGCCACGAAGGTGGCCGCCGTGGGCGAGACCACCGCCGCAGCGCTCACCGCCGCCGGGTACCGCGTCGACTTCACCCCGCGCCGCGACAACTCCGCCGGCGGGCTGCTCGCCGAATGGGCCGAGGCCACGGGCGGCGCCGAGCACCTCCGGATCCTCGCGCTCCGCAGCGACATCGCGAAGCCCGTGCTGACGGACGGCCTCCGGGCCGCCGGGCACGACGTCGCCTCCGTCGTCGCGTACCGCACCGTCGGCGTGCCGATCGCACCCGACATCGTCGCCGACGTGGGCGCCGGCCGCTTCGACGCGATCCTCGTCACCTCGGGCAGCGTCGCGCACCAGATCGCGCTGCAGATCGGCCTGGTGCCGTCGCGCACCGTGCTCGCCTGCATCGGGCCGCGCACCGCAGCGGACGCGGAGGCCGCGGGCCTGCGGGTCGATCTCGTCGCCCGCGAGCGGTCGAGCGCATCGCTCATCCGCACCCTCGAGGAGCTCGCCGCGCACCGCAAGGACCAGATCCAGGATCAGGGGCGGCTCGCATGAATCCGCTGACCGTGCGCCCGCGCCGGCTGCGGCAGTCCGCCGCGGTGCGCCGCCTCATGACCGAGACGCGGCTCGATCCGGCGCAGCTCGTGCTGCCCGTGTTCGTCAAGGAGGGGATCGACGCGCCGAGGCCCATCGCCTCGATGCCCGGCGTCGTGCACCACAGCCTCGACAGCCTCCGTGCCGCCGCCGTCGAGGCGGCCGAGGCCGGCCTGGGCGGCCTCATGCTCTTCGGCATCCCCGAGGCGCGGGACGGGATCGGATCGGGCGCCACGGACCCCGACGGGATCCTCAACGTCGCGACCCGCGCGGTGGCGGCGGAGGTCGGCGACGAGCTCGTCGTGCAGACGGACCTCTGCCTCGACGAGTTCACCGACCACGGCCACTGCGGTGTGCTCGCCGCCGACGGCTCGGTCGACAACGACGCGACCCTCGAGCGGTACCGGGACATGGCCCTCGCCCAGGCGGACTCCGGCTCGGCGCTGCTCGGGCTCTCCGGGATGATGGACGGCCAGGTCGCGGCGGTGCGCGAGGCGCTCGACGGCGCAGGCCGCAGCGACGTGCTGCTGCTCGGCTACGCCGCCAAGTACGCGTCGAGCTTCTACGGGCCCTTCCGTGAGGCGGTCGAATCGGCGCTGCAGGGCGACCGCCGCACCTACCAGCTCGACCCCGCGAACCGTCGGGAGGGCCGGCGGGAGGCCGTGCTCGACATCGAGCAGGGCGCCGACGTCGTGATGGTGAAGCCCGCGATGAGCTACCTCGACGTGCTCGCCGATGTGGCGGCCACGAGCCCGGTGCCGGTCTGGGCGTACCAGGTGTCCGGCGAGTACGCGATGGTCGAGGCCGCGGCGGCGAACGGCTGGATCGACCGTGACCGCACCGTGCTCGAGACGATCACCGGTATCCGCCGGGCGGGCGCCGACGCGGTGCTCACCTACTGGGCCGTCGAGGTGGCCGGCTGGCTGCGGGCACGATGACGCCGACGAACGCGGAGCTCTTCGACCGGGCGCGGCGGGTGATCCCCGGCGGCGTGAACTCGCCGGTGCGGGCCTACGGATCGGTCGGCGGCACGCCCCGCTTCCTCGCGGCCGCGAGGGGCCCCCATGTGATCGACGCCACGGGGCGCGAGTACGTCGACCTGGTCGCGAGCTGGGGGCCCGCCATCCTCGGCCATGCGCATCCGGCCGTCGTCGAGGCGGTGCAGCGGGCCGCCGAGCGCGGCCTCTCGTTCGGCGCGCCCACCGAGGGCGAGGTCGAGCTGGCGGAGCTCGTGCGCGCCCGGGTCGTGCGGGACGGGCGCGCGCCGATCGAGCGCCTCCGGCTGGTGTCGACCGGGACGGAGGCGACGATGACCGCCATCCGGCTCGCCCGCGGCTTCACCGGGCGCGACCTGATCGTGAAGTTCGCCGGGCACTACCACGGGCACTCCGACGGGCTGCTCGCCGAGGCGGGCTCGGGCGTCGCGACGCTCGCCCTGCCGGCGTCCGCCGGCGTGCCCGCGGCGATCGCCGCCCAGACGCTCGTGCTGCCGTACAACGACGCGGCCGCGCTCCGGCTGGCCTTCGAGACGCATCCGGGGCGCATCGCCGCGGTCATCACCGAGGCCGCGGCGGCCAACATGGGCGTCGTCGTGCCGGAGCCGGGGTTCAACCGGCTGATCGCCGAGATCGCGCACGCCGACGGGGCGCTCCTGGTCTCGGACGAGGTGCTCACGGGGTTCCGGGTCTCCGCGGGCGGCTGGTGGGCCTTCGAGCCCGACGGGCCCGTCGATGTCGACCTGGTCACGTTCGGCAAGGTCATCGGCGGCGGCATGCCGCTCGCCGCGCTGGGCGGCAGGGCCGACGTGATGGAGCGGCTGGCGCCGCAGGGCCCGGTGTACCAGGCGGGCACGCTGTCGGGGAACCCGGTCGCCGTCGCAGCCGGCATCGCCACGTTGCGCGCCGCGGACGCGGACGTCTACGCGCGGATCGACGCCGCCGCCGACCGGCTGATCGGCGCCGTCGACCGGGCGCTCGCCGACGCCGGGGTGCCGCACGTCATTCCCCGCGCGGGCAACCTGTTCAGCGTCGTGTTCGGCGCGCCCGAGGCGCCGAAGGACTACGACCACGTGCGGGCGCAGCAGGGCTGGCGGTATCCGCCGTTCTTCCACGCGATGCTCGACGCCGGCGTGAGCCTGCCGCCGTCCGTGTACGAGGCGTGGTTCCTGACCGCCGCCCACGACGACGAGGCCCTCTCCCGCATCGAGGAGGCCCTCCCGGCCGCCGCTCGGGCGGCCGCATCCGCGTCCCCCCCGGCCGCCGCCTCCTGACGGCGGTCGAAGGGGAGGGCGTCAGCCGATCGGCGGGACGCTCCGAGGACGGACGACCAGCCACAGGCCCAGCACGCCGAGCGCGGCCGTGATCGCCATCACGAACCCCATGGGGCGGCCGGACGCGATGCCGAGCAGGCCGACCAGCGGTGACAGCAGGCCGGCGAGCCCGAAGTTCACGGCGCCGAGCAGACTCGCGGCCGTCCCCGCCTCCTCGCCGTGATGCACGAGCCCGAGCACCTGCACGCTCGGGAACCCGAAGCCGCAGGCTGCGATGAAGAGCCAGAGCGGGACGAGCACCATCGGCAGGGGCGCGTCTGCGCCGCCGAGCACGAGGATCGCGACGCCGCTCGCCGCCTGCACGGCCGTCGTGACCGCGAGGATCCACTGCGGACCGTAGCGCCGCATCACCCGTGCGGCGGCCTGCGAGCCGCCGATCACGCCGACCGAGTTGATCGCGAACAGCAGCCCGTACTGCTGCGGCGTGAAGCGGTAGACCTCCTGGAAGAGGAACGAGGAGGTCGAGAGGTAGGCGAACAGGCCGCTGAACTGCATCCCGCCGACGATGGCCGCGCCGACGAACACGTGGTCGGTGAGCACCGCCCGGTAGCGGGAGCCGACGCTGCGGAGCGCCTCGGAGCCGCCGGCCGCATGGCGCGTCTCGCCGATGCCGACCGCCGCGGCGGCGAGGACGGCGACGCCGTAGACCGCGAGTGACACGAAGAGACCGCGCCAGTCGAGCACCCGCAGCAGCTGGGAGCCGATCAGCGGGGCGAGCACGGGTGCAGCACCCGAGACGAGGCCCATCCGGGCGAGCATCTTCACGAGCGGACGACCGCCGAACAGGTCGCGGATCATCGCCTGCGCGACGACACCGCCACCCGCGGCGCCCGCCCCCTGCAGCACCCGGAGCAGGCCGAGCACCGCGACGTTCGGCGCCACCGCGGCGAGCAGGCACGCGGTCACGTGCACGATCGTCGTGACGAGCAGGGGCACCCGACGGCCGACCCGGTCGCTCCAGGGGCCGACGAGCAGCTGGCCGACGGCGAAGCCCACCACGGTTCCGGAGAGGGTGAGCTGGATGGCGACGTCCGAGACGCCGAACGACGAGCGCACGGCAGGGAACGCCGGCAGGTAGAGATCGATCGTGAACGGGCCGAGGGCGACGAGCACGCCGAGGATGACGACGGTGGCGAAGCGCCTGCGCGGATGCAGGGCGTCGCCGGGGTGGACGACCGCGGCGGTCATGGAGCTCCCAGAGACGACGGGGCGGACGGACGGACCGACGCGCCCTCGCGTCGTGCGGCCACCTCCGCGCCGCCGGTGCGGCGGCGGGGTGACTCCACCAGGCTAGGGGGTCGGACGCCGCGCCGACCGCTCATTTGCAGGGCATGGCAACGAATGTCCAGAGCCCTGTCAGGGTCGCCCCGCGGTCAGCGGCGGATGTCGACCACGATCCGGCCGCGCACCCGGCCGGCGAGCACGTCGTCCGCCGCCGCCGGCACCTCCGCCATGCCGATGACGCGCTCGGTCAACGCGTCGACCGTGCCGGGCGGGCAGTGCTCCGTGAGCAGCGCCCACGCGGCGAGCCGCGTCTCCGGCGAGATCGCCACCGAGTCCACGCCCGCCAGCGTGACGCCCCGCAGGATGAAGGGCAGCACCGTGCCGGGCAGATCGGGGGACGCCGCGAGCCCGCAGGCCGTCACGACGCCGTCCTGCACGGTCTGGGCGATCGCGTTGACGAGGGGGATGCCGCCGACCGAGTCGACGACCGCCGCCCACCGCTGCGGCTGCAGCGGCTTCCCGGCCCTCGCGTCGAGCCGCGGTACGACGTCGCTCGCGCCGAGTCGGCGCAGATGCGCGCCGAGCTCCGCCACCCGTCCGGTCGACGCCACGACCTCGAACCCGGCGGCGGCGAGCAGCGCGATCGCGAACCCGCCGACCCCGCCACCCGCACCGGTGACGAGGACGGGTCCCGACGGGGGCGCGAGCCGCTGCAGCCGCAGCACCGACAGCGCGGCCGTCACGCCGGCGGTCCCGATCGCGGCGGCCTGCTGCGGCCTGAACGGCATCGGTACGTCGACGGTCCACGCAGGGTCGACCGCGACCCGCTCCGCGAGCCCTCCGTCGCGTCGCTCGCCGAGTCCGGCACCGGTGACGACCACCCGGCGGCCGTCCGGTGCGCGGCCGACCGCGTCGATCCCGGCGGTCTTCGGCAGGCCGCGGAGGATCCCGGGACGTCCGGCGATCGCCATGGCGTCCTTGTAGTTGAGGGACGAGAAGTCGACCTCGAGCAGCAGCTCTCCGGCGCCCGCCTGCGGATCCGGGGCGTCGGCGACCGCTCCCGCCGTCCGCCCGTCGCGCTCGGCGACGACGACAGCGCGCACGATCACGACTCGAGGTCGACCGTGTGCGATTCGCCGACCTTCGGCTGCCCGCCGGTCACGGCGGCCTTCGCGTACTTGAAGAGCACGAGCGGCTTCGGCTCCGCGGTCGCCCAGTACTCGGCCGTCCGCGCGGTCACCTTCAGCAGTGCGACCTTCGGGTCGTCCCGCCCGTGCTCGAACCAGGCCTCCGCGCCGGTGTCCCAGAGCTCGTCGATCTTCGCCACGTCCGTCACGACCTCGGCCACCCCGGCGATCGACACCCAGCCCGACCCGGACTCGAGGGCCACGTTCACCTCCGGGTTGCTGCGCACCTCGTCGGTCTTGTGCGAGGGGTCCTCCGTGAAGAACCAGAGGTCTCCGTCGAACTCCCGGTCCTTGACGGCCATGGGACGGCTCACGAGCTGGTTGTCGGCGCTGACCGTGGTGATGAGCGCGAACCGCGCCTTCCTGAGCAGCTTGGCCAGGGTCGCGCGCTCGTCGTCCGTCGGTGTGTGGGTCATGCGGCGAGGCTAGGCCGCGCCGCCGAGCGTGGCCCGAGTCCCGACCGCCTCGCGGATCACCCGCAGCGTCTCGTCGTCCTCCCGGTGATGATGTGCGCGGATGCCGAGGGCCGCCGCCGCCGCGGTGTTCTCCGCGCGGTCGTCGAGGAGGAGGACCTCGGCGGGCATCGCCCGCATCGCGGCGAGTGCGGTGCGGAAGGCGCGCGGATCCGGTTTGCTCACGCCGATCTCGTGGCTGTAGCAGATGGGGTCGAAGATCGCCGAGAACCCGTAGCGGCGCTCCTCCTCGCGGCGAGCCCCATCGCCCGAGTTCGACAGGAGGGCGAGCCCGATGCGCCCGACCAGCGACCGCGCGACGCCGAGCAGCGCCTCGTTGGCGGTGCCGCAGTAGGCGTCCCAGAAGTCCGCCCGGAGCTCCGTCAGCGTGGCGGCGTCCGCGCCGATCGCGGCCCCGAACCCCGTCCAGTACTCCTCCTCGACGCCGGATCCGACGGAGGCGTCCGGCAGGGCCGCCGCGTCCACGCGCCGGGCGAGCTCCTCAGGGGTGAGCCCGACGCGGGTGGCGCATCGCTCCGCGAACCGGACGGGCCAATCGTCATCGTCCACCCGCTCGAGCACCCCGCCGGCGTCGAACAGCAGCCAGCGGATCGGGGGAACGCCCGTGAGCGTAGGCGTGTCGGTTCGCGCGGGATCCGGCGCGGTTCCTACGCTGTGCCGGTGACCGGCACGCTGCCCCCCGGACGGGTGTCGGACGCCGCGACGGTCTACCGTCCGGCCGAGACCGTCGATCTGCCGTCCACGGTCGGTCCGCTCCGCCGCGGAGCCACGGATCCGACCTTTCGCCGCGAGCCCTCCGGTGTGATCTGGCGGACGACCGCCACGCCCCTCGGGCCCGCCACGCTGCGGCTCGCCCAGCACGCGGACGGCGCCGTGCACGCCCTCGCCTGGGGTCCCGGCGCCGAGTGGGTCGTCGACGGGGTCCCGGAGCTGCTCGGCGACGGCGACGACTGGTCGGAGCTCGACGTGCGGGGCGTGCCGCTGCTCGAGGAGGCCCGGCGCCGCAACGAGGGCCTGCGCCTCACGCGCTGCCGCCAGGTCGTCGAGATGATGGTCGCGGCGATCCTCGAGCAGAAGATCACCACCGTCGAGGCACACCGCTCATGGGCGTGGCTCGTCAGGAAGCACGGCGAGCCCGCCCCGGGGCCGGCCCCGGACGGCATGCGGGCCGCCCCGACCGCCGACGGCTGGCGCCGCATCCCCTCCTGGGACTGGCACCGGGCCGGCGTCGACCCGAAGCGCTCGAAGGCGGCCGTGGAGGCCGCCCGCGTGGCGGGGGGCCTCGAGCGCACGCTGGCACTCGGCCGAGGCGGCGCCGAGGTGTCGAAACGGCTCCGCACCGTGCCCGGGGTGGGCGTCTGGACCGCGGCGGAGACGAGCCAGCGCTCCCACGGCGACCCGGATGCGCCGAGCATCGGCGACCTGCACCTCTCGACCCTCGTCGGCCATGCGCTGATCGGGCGCCCCGTCGACGACGACGGCATGCTCGAGCTGCTCGAGCCCTGGCGGGGGTCCCGGCAGCGCGTCGTGCGCCTCATCCACCGGTCGGGTGTCCGCACCCCTCGCAGGGCGCCGCGGATCACGATCCAGGACCACCGCTTCCACTGACCGCGCGGCCCCGACCCTCAGGCGACGTCCGCAGGAGCCAGGGCCGCCGCGCGCTGGACGGCGGCCGCCCAGGCGAGGAACGCCGGATCCGCGAGGGTCGCGAGGGTGAGGTCCCCGCGTGGTCCGTGTGCGGCGTCCGCGGGCACCGTGACGAGCAGGGCGCCCGCGGCGCGCGCCGCCTCGGCCCCCGTCGCCGAGTCCTCGATCACGACGCACCGACGCGGGTCGGCACCGAGCGCGGCGAACGCCTGCAGGTAGCCGTCCGGATGCGGCTTCGGCCACTCCACGTCGTCGGCCGACACCGTCACGGGGAACTGCTCGGCGAGTCCGATCCCGTCGAGCACGCGCTCCAGCTCGGCACGGCCGCTGTTGGTGACGATGCCGAGCGGTACCCGACCGGCGAGCGCGCGGACGAGCTCGAGCGCCCCGGGCATCGGCACGGGTGGCACGGGCTGGTGGGCCGCCACGCGGACCGCGAGGTCCGTCGCGACCTCCTGATGACGACTCGTCGGCACTCCGAGCAGGCCGATCAGGTACGTGGTCACCGTCTCGATGGATCCACCCCGGCAGGCGGCCACATCCGCGGGTCCGAAGCGGTGCCCGGCCTCCGCGGCGAGCTCCGCCTCCGCCGCGAGCCAGGCCGACTCGGTGTCGACGAGGGTGCCGTCCAGGTCGAGGACGACGGCACCGACACGGGAGGGCAGCAGCACGCCTGCAGCCTGGCCTCCGCCGTCGACCGCCGGGCAACGGGAGCGCGACCGATCGGTGACGGGCGGATGACGGCTCAGGGCCCGGGCATGAGCGCCGCCCGCGGCGCTGCCCGTCCCGGTTCCGTCGGTCCGATTCCTGCCGTTCGGCGGCCCCGTATCCCGGCGCGGGCCCCGTCCGGTCAGATCCGGAGGGCGCCGATGTCGTGCTCGAAGATCAGGCTGGTGTTCGTCGAGGCCACGATCGGGTTGGTGGACAGCTGCTCGGTCACGAAGTCGCGCAGGTCCTCCGTCGTGCGGGCCTGGAAGTGCACGATGAAGTCCGCCGCGCCGGCCAGGTAGAAGAACTGGGTCACCTCGGGCAGCGAGCGCAGCTGGTCGGCGAACGCCGCGAGCTGGCCGCGCGCGCCCGGCGTGATGCGGATCGAGACCAGCGCGTGCAGGCCGTACCCGAGTCGACGCGGATCGAGGTCGACCGTGAACCGGCGGATGACGCCGCTGTCCTGGAGCGCGCGCACCCGTTGCAGGCAGGTCGACGGCGCGACGCCCACCAGCTCGGCGAGGCGGTTGTTCGCGATGCGGGCGTTGTCCCGGAGCGCCTCCAGGATCCGCCGGTCGACGTCGTCGAGCCGCACCGCGATCTCGTTCGGCGTCGGAGCCACGGGGTCGACCGTAGCCGAAGATCATTCGTCCACGGGTCTGTCCACTGTGTGGATATTCGGTTCGCCTGGCCAACCCCCGAACGGTAGGAGTATTCCAGGGGGGACCGCGAGCGGAATCGCGCGAGAAAGAGGTGTCCCCATGCTGATCGGTGTGCCCACCGAGGTGAAGAGCAACGAGTCGCGGGTGGCGGTGACACCGTCGGGCGCCCACGAGCTCGTGGGTCACGGGCACCGGGTGCTCGTGCAGCGCGGGGCGGGCGAGGGCTCCGGCTACAGCGACGCGGAGTACGAGGTCGCGGGCGCCGAGCTCGGCGACTCCGCCGCCGACGTGTGGGGCGCGGCCGAGCTGCTGCTCAAGGTCAAGGAGCCGGTCGCCGCCGAGTACGGCTTCCTGCGCGAGGACCAGGTGCTGTTCACCTACCTGCACCTCGCGGCCGATCGCCCGCTCACCGAGGCCCTGCTCGGTTCCCGCACGACCGCGATCGCCTACGAGACCGTGCAGCTGCCCGACCGCTCGCTCCCGCTGCTCGCCCCGATGAGCGAGATCGCCGGCCGGCTGTCCGTGCAGGCCGGTGCCGAGCAGCTCATGCGTCCGTACGGCGGCCGCGGTGTGCTGCTCGGCGGCGTGACCGGCACGCCGCGCGGCAAGGTCGTGATCCTCGGCGGCGGCGTGGCGGGGGAGAACGCGGCGATCATCGCCGTCGGCATGCAGGCCGACGTGACCGTGTTCGACATCAGCCTGCCCAAGCTGAAGGCGCTCGACGCCCGGTTCGGCGGCCGCGTGCAGACCCTCCGCTCGAGCCCGTACGAGATCGCCGCGCGCCTCCGCGACGCCGACCTCGTCATCGGCAGCGTGCTCGTCCCCGGGGCGGCGGCGCCGAAGCTCGTCACCGACGCGATGGTCGCCGACATGCGTGCCGGCACCGTGCTCGTCGACATCGCGATCGACCAGGGCGGCTGCTTCGAGGGCTCGCGGCCCACCACCTACGACGACCCGACGTTCGCGGTGCACGGCTCCCGCTTCTACTGCGTGGCGAACATGCCGGGCGCGGTGCCGCAGACGTCGACGATCGCACTCACCAACGCGACGCTCCCCTATGTGCTTGCGCTCGCCGACCGCGGTTGGCAGGCCGCGACCGCGGCGGACGCGGCGCTGCGGGCCGGCGTCAACGTCGCGGCGGGGCGCCTGCAGAACGCCGCCGTGGCCGCGGCGCATGGACTGGCGGTGGCCCCCGCCTGATTCGTGAGCACGTCAGCAGGACGTGTTCACGGCAGCAGGACGAAAGGGCCGTTTTCGTCCTGCTGCAGCGATCTCGTCCTGCTGGGGTGCTTGCGGCCGTCACGGCGACCGCGGTCAGGTGGTGAGGAAGTCCCGGATGCCGGCCAGGAGGCGGTCGACCTCGGCCTCCGTCGTGTACGGCGCGATCCCCATGCGCAGGCCGGCCCGGTCGGGCAGGCCGAGCCGGATCGCGGCCTCGTAGGCGTAGAAGTCACTCGAGCCCACCGCGATGTCCCGCTCGGTGAGGAAGGCGGCGGCGTCCGCCGTCGAGCGGCCGGGAACGGTGATGGTCTGCGTCGGCGTGCGGTCCGCGGCGCGCGAGTGCAGCACGATCCCGCCGCCGTGGGAGCGCAGGCCCGCCTCGAGGCGCTCGAGCAGCCGCGCCTCGTGCTCGTGCAGCGCCGCGAACGAGGCGCGCAGTCGCTCCCGGCGCGGGAGCGCGGCGTCCGCCCCACCGAGATCCGCGAGCACGTCGACCGCCGCCGCGACACCGGCCATGAGCTCGTACGGGAGGGTCCCGTACTCGAAGCGCTCGGGGACGGCGTTCGTCGACGGCGCGAGCTTCTCGATCACGATCGACTCGAGCAGGGCCGGATCGGCGACGAGCGCCGCGCAGTGCGGCCCGAGGAACTTGTACGGGGAGCAGGCGAAGAAGTCGGCGCCGAGGGCGGCGACGTCGACCAGGACGTGGGCCGCGAGGTGCACGCCGTCGACCCAGACGAGCGCACCCGCGCCGTGGGCGAGGTCGGCGACCGACCGCACCGGCGGCTTCGTGCCGATCAGGTTGGACGCCCCGGTCACCGCGACGAGTCGGGTCGCCGGCGTGATCGCCGCGCGGGCGCTCGCGAGATCGAGCTCGCCGGTGCCCGGGTCGAAGTCGATCCACCGGACGCTCGCTCCGGCCCGCTCCGCCGCTTGGACCCACGGGCGCACGTTCGAGTCGTGATCGAGCCGGGTGACGACCACCTCGTCGCCGGGGCGCCACCCGCGGCCGAGGTGCCGGGCGAAGTCGTAGGCGAGCTGGGTGGCACTCCGTCCGAACACGACGCCACCGGCGTCACCGCCGGTGAGGTCGGCGATCGCGGACCGGAACGCGATCACCGCGTCGTCCGCGTTGCGCTCGGACGCCGTGCTGCTGCCTCGGTTCGAGAGCGGGCCGGCGAGGGTGCGCGCCACGGCGTCTGCCACGGTCTGCGGCGTCTGCGTGCCGCCGGGGCCGTCGAAGTGCGCGATGCCGGAATCGAGCGACGGGAACAGGGCGCGGAACGCGGCGACGTCGAACGTCATCCTCAGCTCCCGACCCGGTTCACGAGACGCGAGAGGACGATCGCACTCCGCGTGTGGTCCACGTTCGGTGCGACGCGCACCCGTTCGAGCGCGAGCTCCAGGCTCGGGATGTCGCGGCTGCGAATGTGCACGATCGCGTCGGCGCTGCCCGTCACGGTGCCGGCGTAGACCACCTCCGGCACGGCGGAGAGGATGCGGCGCAGCTCGGTGGGGGAGACCGTGCCGCGGCAGAACAGCTCCACCCACGCCTCGGTGCTCATGCCCTCCATGGCAGGGTCGACCTGGATCGTGAAGGAGCGGATGACCCCCTCGGCCAGGAGCCGGTCGACCCGCCGCTTCACCGCCGACGCGGACAGGCCCACCACCGCCCCGATGTCCCCGTAGGCGGAGCGGGCGTTGCGCTTGAGCAGGTCCAGGATGCGCGAGTCGATGGAATCCACCCCTCGACGCTAGCAATCGTTGCGTCCCAGTGCCATATGGCGCACAGGTGATGCGTGGCGTTCGCCTTCGTTGCCCCGCTCCGCTGGCACACTGGAGGGCGCCGTCGACCCGGTCCGGCCAGAAGTCTCTCCGTCTTGATCCGAAGGGGTTCCTCGTGTCCCAGACCGCCCCGGCCGTCACGGCCGTCGCCGACCGCTCCGCGCTCGCGCGCCACTACCTGATGTGCCGCCCTCTGCACTTCACGGTGGTCTACCGCATCAACCCGTGGATGCACCCGCAGGTGCCGACCGACACCGCGCTCGCGCTGCAGCAGTGGCAGTCGCTCCACGACACCTACGAGCGGCTCGGCCACACCATCGAGCTGATCGACCCCCTCGAGGGTCTGCCCGACATGGTCTACAGCGCCAATGGCGGATTCACCCTCGACGGCAAGGCGTACACCGCGCGGTTCACCCATCCGGAGCGTCAGGCCGAAGGCCCCGCCTACGGTGACTGGTTCCGCGCCCGCGGCTTCGAGGTGCACGAGGCGCGCGAGATCAACGAGGGCGAGGGCGACTTCCTGCTCGTCGGCGACGTGATCCTCGCCGGCACCGGGTTCCGCACCAGCATCGAGAGCCACACCGAGATCGGCCGGGTCTTCGACCGCGAGGTCGTCAGCCTCGAGCTCGTCGACGACCGCTTCTACCACCTCGACACGGCGATCGCCGTGCTCGACCCCGAGGGCCCCGACGCGAACATCGCCTACCTTCCGGAGGCCTTCGACCAGGCGAGCCGGGCGGAGCTCGAGCGCCGCTACCCCGATGCGATCGAGGTCGGCGCGGAGGACGCCCAGTGGCTCGGCCTCAACTCGATCTCGGACGGCCGCAACGTCGTCATCGCTGCGAAGGCGAGGGGCTTCGAGGCGTCGCTGCTCGAGCGCGGCTACACCCCGATCGGCCTCGACCTGTCGGAGCTGCTCCGCGGTGGCGGCGGCGTCAAGTGCTGCACCCTCGAGCTTCGGATCCCGCGATGACCCGCCCCGGCAGCGCCCTCGCGAACAACTACCACCCGCTGCCCGTCGAGGTCGCGTCGGGAGACGGCGCGTGGGTGACCGACGTCGAGGGCAAGCGTTACCTCGACCTGCTCGCGGCGTACTCGGCCGTCAACTTCGGCCACGGGCATCCGGCACTCGTCGCCGCGGCGAAGGCGCAGCTCGACCGCGTCACGCTCGTCTCGCGCGCCTTCGAGAACGACCAGCTCGAGCCGTTCGCTGCCGAGCTCGCCGAGCTCGCCGGCAAGGAGATGGTCCTGCCGATGAACACCGGCGCGGAGGC
>DASYJR010000206.1:0-10027 GCA_035996305.1 Amnibacterium sp.
ATGTGCACCTCGATGAGCGGCAGGCCCGCCTCGGTGACGAGCACGGACGCGTCGCGGAGCGCGTAGCTGTAGTGCGTGAACGCCGCCGGGTTCAGGATCACCGGCGAGGCGGTGTCGACGGCCTCGTGCAGCCAGGAGATCAGCGTGGCCTCGTCGTCGGTCTGCCGCAGCTCGACCTCGACGCCCTCCGGGGCCGCGGCCTTGAGGTCGCGCTCGACGTCCGCGAGCGTCGCGGATCCGTAGATCGCCGGCTCCCGCGTGCCCAGCCGCTGCAGGTTCGGACCGTTCAGCACCAACACTCGAGCCACGTGGGCCACCCTATCGGCGGCCCACGGGCCGCTTCGGGCGCCTCGGGGCGTCATCGGACGCCCGTGCTGCCCGAACCGGCCCGTCGTCAGGTCGCGATCTCGTTGTACGCCGTGAAGAGCAGGTGGTCCTCGGGGCCGTTCAGGATGCTCGTGCGGCCGACGCCGTCGAGGAGCACGAAGCGCAGCAGCCCGCCGCGCGCTTTCTTGTCGCGCCGCATCGCGGCCGTCAGGGTGGGCCAGCGGCCCGCGGGGTAGCCGAGGGGCAGGGTCAGGCTCCCGAGGATCTCGCGATGCAGATCGACCCCGTCGTCGTCGAGGCGGCCGACGAGGCGGGCGAGCTCCGCCGCGAACACCATGCCGACGGAGATCGCGGAGCCGTGCCGCCAGCGGTAGCGCTCCGCGTACTCGATGGCGTGGCCGAGCGTGTGCCCGTAGTTGAGGATCTCGCGGCGGCCCGACTCGCGGAAGTCGCCGCCGACCACCTCCGCCTTGACCCGGACCGCGCGGGTGACGAGGTCGGCGAAGACGTCGGACGCGGGATCGGTGGCGGTGTCGACGTCGCCTGTGAGCGCACCGAGGATCGCCGTGTCGGCGATGAAGCCGCACTTCGCGATCTCGGCGAAGCCGGCGAGCAGATCGTTGCGCGGCAGCGTCTCGAGGGTGTCGAGGTCGGCGAGCACGGCCGCGGGCGCCCAGAAGGCCCCGACGAGGTTCTTGCCCTCGGTGGTGTTGATGCCGGTCTTGCCGCCGACGGCGGCGTCCACCATGCCGAGGACGCTGGTCGGCAGCTGCACGAGGCGCACGCCCCGCAGCCACGTGGCCGCGACGAACCCGGCGACGTCGGTCACGGCTCCGCCGCCCAGGCCGACGACGGCGTCGGAGCGGGTGAAGTCGGCCTGGCCGAGCACCTGCCAGCAGAAGGCGGCGACCTCGATCCGCTTCGCATCCTCGGCGTCCGGGACCTCCGCGAGCAGCACCTCGACGGTGCCTGCGAGCCGCTCGCGGATCGCCTCGGCGCGCTTCGCCTGCACGGGCTGGTGCACGACGAGCGCCTTCCGCACGGCCGGTCCGAGCGCCCCGGCGAGGCGGTCGCCGAGGTCGTGGCCGATGACGACGTCGTAGTCGCCCGCGCCCCGCACGGGCACGATCACGGGTTCGGTCACGGGCGGTCCTCCTCGGCTCCGAGTGCGGCGGCGAGCTCGTCGACGACGTGCGCCATCGGCCGGTGTGACGTGTCGACGACCAGGTCCGCGAGGCCCCGGTACAGACCGTCGCGCTCGGCGGCGATCCGCCGCCACGACGCCAGGCCGTCCGCGAGGAGCGGCCGCCTGGCGCTCGCCAACCGGTCCGCCACCGCGGTCTCGTCGACCGTGAGCAGCACCACCGTGCAGCCCGCGAGATCGGCGCGGGTGCCGGGATCGAGCACCGCTCCCCCGCCGAGCGACACGACGCCGCCGTCGGCCAGCGCCTCCGCCACCACGGCCCGCTCGAGCGCCCGGAAGGCCGGCTCGCCCTGCTCGGCGAAGAGGTCGGCGATCGTGCCGTGCCGGGCGACGATCCGCTGGTCGGTGTCGGTGAACGGCAGACCGAGCCGCTTCGCGAGCTTGCGCCCGACCGAGCTCTTGCCCGCGCCCATCGGCCCGATCACGGCGACGGTGCGCCCGGTCACGATCCGGCGGTCCGCAGCCCGGCGGGGATGGCCTCGAGGTACGCGTCCCGGTTGCGGCGGGTCTCGGCCAGGGAGTCGCCGCCGAACTTCTCGAGCACCGCGTCGGCGAGCACGAGCGCCACCATCGCCTCCGCGACCACACCGGCGGCCGGCACGGCGCACACGTCGGACCGCTGGTGATGGGCGGACGCCGCCTCGCCGGTCGCGACGTCGATCGTGCGGAGTGCGCGCGGCACGGTGGAGATGGGCTTCATCGCGGCGCGGACGCGCAGCACGCCGCCCGTCGTCATGCCGCCCTCGGTGCCGCCCGCTCGGTCCGTCAGCCGGTCGATCCCGTCGGCGCCGGGCACCAACTCGTCGTGCGCCGCGGACCCGCGCCGCCGCGCGGTGGTGAAGCCGTCGCCGACCTCGACGCCCTTGATCGCCTGGATGCCCATGAGCGCCGCCGCCAGCCGCGCGTCGATCCGCCGGTCCCAGTGCACGTACGAGCCGAGCCCGGGTGGGAGGCCGTGCACGACCACCTCGACGACCCCGCCGAGGGTGTCGCCGGCGCGGTGCGCGTCGTCGATCTCCGCGACCATCGCCGCGCCGGTCTGCGGATCGGCGCAGCGCACCGGGTCCTCGTCGATCCGCACGCCGTCGCCCGGACCGGGGATCGGCGCGTCGTCGGGCACGCGCACCGGACCGATCGCGACGACGTGGCTCAGCACCGAGACCCCGAGCTCGGCCAGGAAGGCGCGGGCCACGGCGCCGAGCGCGACGCGCGGGGCGGTCTCGCGGGCACTCGCCCGCTCGAGCACGGGGCGGGCTTCGTCGAACCCGTACTTCTGCATCCCGGTGAGGTCGGCGTGGCCGGGACGGGGACGGGTCAGCGGTGCGCCGCGGCCCCGCGAGACATCGGTCAACGGCACGTCCTCGGCGGCCATGACCTCCTGCCACTTCGGCCACTCGGTGTTGCCGATGACGACCGCGATCGGGCCGCCGATGCTGCGCCCGTGCACGACGCCGCCGGTGACCGCGAGCTCGTCCTGCTCGAACTTCTGCCGCGACCCGCGGCCGACGCCGAGGCGCCGCCTGGCGAGATCGGTGCGGATCGCGTCGGGCACGACGGGCACGCCCGCGGGGAGCCCTTCGAGGATGGCGGTGAGGCTCGGGCCGTGCGACTCACCGGCCGTGAGCCAGCGCAACATGCTCACAAGTCTTTCACAGCAGCGCGCATCGCCTGCCGGACCGCGTCCTCGGACGGCAGCGGCCGGTCGGGGTCGCCGGCGGTGAAGATCCGCACCTGGATCAGCGCCTGCTCGATCAGCAGGTCGAGCCCGTGCAGCAGTGCACCACCGGCGGCGAGCCACGCGGCGCCGAGCGCCGAGGGCCACGGGTCGTAGGCGACGTCGAGGAGCGGGACGCCCGCGACCCGATCCGGCACCACGACGAGCGGGTCGGCACCGCCGGGCAGCGTGACGACGACCACGTCCGCCGCCGCGAGCGGGGCGGCGGACATCGGCACCACCGAGGTCGCGAGGTCGCCGAGCTCCGCGGTCGCGCGCGCGGGGGTCCGCGCGGCGACCGTGCGCCGATCAGCGCCCTGCAGCCGCAGCGCCTCGAGCGCGCTCGCGGCCGTGGCGCCGGCGCCGACCACGACGGCGGACCGGTAGGGGCCGCCCGCCGCTCGGAGCACCGCCGCCACGCCGGCGACGTCGGTGTTGAACAGCCGCGGCGTCCCCCCGAGCAGCAGCGTGTTGGCGAGGCCGAGCCGATCGACGAGGGGGTGGTGGTCGGCGATCAGCGGCACGATCGCCCGCTTCAGCGGCATCGTGAGCGACAGTCCGAGCCATTCGGGCCCGAGACCCGCGAGGAACGCCTGCAGGTCCCCCTCCCGGACCTCGGCCCGGTCGTAGTCCCAGTCGAGTCCCAGCACCCGCGCGGCCGCCGCGTGCAGGAGCGGGGAGCGGGAATGTGCGATCGGCGCCCCCAGCACCGCGAGCCTGCGGGTCACCGCTTACTTCGCGTAGTTCGGATGGGCGGCCAGCCACGCGTCGAACCGGGCGGATGCCTTCTCGTGCTCCGCCTCGGTGGTGCTGAAGACGGTCTCCCCGGTCGCCAGGTTGACGGTGACGAAGAAGAGCCAGTTCCCCTTCGCGGGATGCAGCGCGGCGCGGATGGCGACGTCCCCCGGGTTCGAGATCGGACCGGCTGGGAGCCCGTAGCGGTGGTACGTGTTGTACGGGTTCTTGTTCGCGTACTGCTTCGTCGTCGGCACGACGGTGGTGCCGCCGGCCCCGTAGCTCACGGTCGCGTCGGACTGCAGCATCATGTGCTTCGCGATGCGGTTGAGGAACACCCGGGCGACCTTGGCGTCGTCGGAACCGTTCCCCTCCTTCTGGATGAGCCCCGCGAGGGTGAGCACCTTCTCGCGATCGGCCTTCGCGACCCCCTGCGCGTCGAGCGCCTGGTACATCCGCTGCACCATCGTGGAGAGCATCGTCTTCGCCGAGGTCCCGGGCTGGAACTGGTAGGTCGCGGGGAAGAGGTAGCCCTCGAGGCTCGGCGCGGACGCCGGCACGCCGAGCGAGGCGGTGTCCTTCGCGACGGCCTGCAGCTCGGCGAGCGGCGTGCCGGTGGCGGCCGACGTGGCGGCGAGGATCTGCGCGACGGTGCTGCCCTCGGGGATGGCGACGTCGGCGACGACGCGGTGCGCGGGGTTCCGCAGGGCCGCGAGCGCCGCCGCGGCGCTCATGTGATGCGCGAGACGGTAGGTGCCGGGAACCAGGGTGGGCTCGGGCCTCGTCTTCAGCAGCAGGTCGTAGAACGCCGTTCGGGTCTTGGTCACTCCCGCGTGCGCGAGACGGTCGGCGACGTCGGATCCGAGGTCGCCCGGCTTCACGACGACGTCGATCGCGCCCGTGCCGCTCCCCGTGTAGTCGTCGCTGTAGCCGAACACCGACTTCACCTGGTCCGGCCAGATCGTGTAGGCGACGCCGAGGGCACCGCCGCCGAGCAGCAGCACCACCACGAGCGCGGCGACGAGCCACGGCCGGGTCCGCTTCCCCCGGCGGCGCCCGTGTCGCTGGGGCTCGGTGCCGTCGGCGATCTCGCGCGGCGCGAGCAGGACCGTGAAGGCGTCGGGACCTCCGGGCTCGGCAGGCGCGTGAGAACTCCCACTGCGGGTATGGGCCACGGGCTACTTCCGGTTCGGATCGACGAGCGCGCCGGGCGCCTCGCCTCGGGCGCGCTCGGCGTCGAGGGCGTGCTGCAAAAGTATCATCGCGGCGACCTGGTCGATCACGCCCCGCGACCCTCGCGTGTCCCGGCCGGAGGTATGCAGCGCCGACTGCGCGCTGACCGTCGTGAGCCGTTCGTCGACGAGGCGGACGGGCCGCGGCCCGCCCGCGAGCAGTGCGGCGACGCGGCGGGCGTCGCCCGTCGACGCCGTGTCGGTCCCGCGCATCGAGAGCGGCAGCCCCACGATCAGCTCGATCGCGCCGAGCTCGTCGGCGAGCGCGGTGACGCGGGCGACGACGGCCGCGACGTCCGTGCCGCGCTGGACCGTCTCGAGGGGCGTCGCGAGGAGGCCGTCCGGATCCGATCGGGCGACGCCGACACGGACGGTGCCGACGTCGACGCCGAGCCGCACGCCGCGCCGCATGCCGGTCAGCGCGGCAGTCCCGCCGCGACGGCCTCGAGCGCGGCGCCGATGGCCGAGGCGTCGGTACCGCCCCCCTGCCCGACGTCGTCGCGACCGCCGCCACCACCGCCGAGCACCTGCGCCGCGGTGCGGGCCAGCGCACCGGCCTTCGCGCCGGCGTTCCTGGCCTCGCGGTTGGTCGCGGCGATCACCACGGGACGGCCGCCGACCGTCGCGGCGAGCGCCACGACCGCGGGGACGGGACCCAGCGTGTCGCGGACACCCGTGACGAGGCCGCGGAGGTCGTCGGCGCTGCCGAGCTCGCCCACCTGCTCGAGCACCGCCGTGACCGAGCCCACGGACCGGGCGTTCGCCGCGATCGCCGGGATGCGGCCGGCGAGCGCCCGCCGCTCGAACTCCGCGATCCGCTTCTCCGCCGCCTTGAGGCTGGTGGCGAGCTCCTGCACCCGCGTCACGATCTGCGTCGGCGGCACCTTGAGGTTCGCGCCGAGCTCCGTGACGAGGGCCCGCTCCGCGGCGAACCGCTTGAACGCGTCCGGTCCCACGAGGGACTCGATGCGGCGGCTCGTCGCACCGACGCTCGACTCCCCCACCACGTTGATCAGGCCGATCTCGGACGAGTGGGCGACGTGGGTGCCGCCGCAGAGCTCGCGGGACCAGGGACCGCCGATGTCGACCATCCGCACGACGTCGCCGTACTTCTCGCCGAACAGGGCCATCGCGCCGAGAGCCTTCGCCTCGTCGATCAGCAGCACGCGGGTGACGACCTCGAGATCCTCGTTCACCCGCCGGTTCGCGATGTCCTCGACCTCGCTGCGGGTGTCGGGGCTGAGCGGCGAGCTCCACGAGAAGTCGAGACGCATGTAGCCGGCCTTGTTGTACGACCCCGCCTGGTGCGCGTCGGGACCGAGCACCTGGCGCAGCGCCGCGTGGATGAGGTGCGTGGCCGAGTGCGCCTGCGTCGCACCGCGCCGGTAGACGGGGTCGACGATGGTCTCGGCGGGGTCGCCGACGGCCACCTCGCCCTCGATCACCTGCACGCGATGGCTGACGAGCCCGGCGACGGGCCGCTGCACGTCGAGCACCTCGAGACGGTATCCGGGGCCGCGGATCTCGCCCTGGTCGGCGTCCTGGCCGCCCGACTCGGCGTAGAGCGTGGTCTCGGCGAGGATCACCTCGGCGATGTCGCCGAGCGCGATCGACGGCACGGACACCCCGTCGCGGATGAGCCCGAGCACGCGGCTGTCGGTGACGAGCTCCTGGTAGCCGAGGAAGGCGGTCTCGCCCTGCGCCCGGAACTCCGTGTACACCGACAGGTCGGCGAGGGCGGTCTTCCGCTGCTTCGCGTCCGCCTTCGCCCGGGAGCGCTGCTCGGTCATGAGGCGGTCGAACGCGCCGCGGTCGACCGTGAGGCCGGCCTCCTCGGCCACCTCGAGGGTGAGGTCGATCGGGAAGCCGTACGTGTCGTGGAGCAGGAACGCTGTGTCGCCGGCGACCTGGGTGCCGCCGGTCTCCCGGGTGCGCGCGATCGCCGTGTCGAGGATCGTCGTGCCACCGGCGAGGGTGCGCAGGAACGCCTCCTCCTCCGCGGTCGCGAGCCGCTGGATCCGCCCGAACTCGGGGACGAGCTCGGGGTAGGCGGGCGCCATCGCATCCCGCGACGCCGGGAACAGCTCACCGAAGGTGGCCTCCTCGACGCCGAGGAGCCGCATCGCGCGGACCGTGCGGCGGAGCAGCCGGCGGAGCACGTAGCCCCGGCCCTCGTTCGACGGGGTCACGCCGTCGACCATCAGCATCATCGCGGACCGCACGTGGTCGGAGACGATGCGCATCCGCACGTCGTCCTCGTGGTCCGCGCCGTACCGGCGCCCGGACAGCTCCGCGGCGCGGTCGAGCACCGGCCGCACCTGGTCGATCTCGTACATGTTGTCGACGCCCTGCTTGAGGAACGCGACGCGCTCCAGGCCCATGCCGGTGTCGATGTTCTTGCGGGGCAGCTCGGCGACGATGTCGAAGTCGAGCTTCGACCGCACGTTCTCGATCGCGTACTGCATGAACACGAGGTTCCAGATCTCGACGTACCGGTCGTCGTCGGTCGCCGGTCCGCCGTCGGCCCCGTAGGCCGGGCCGCGGTCGAAGAAGATCTCGGAGCAGGGACCGGCAGGACCCGGCTGGCCGGTGGACCAGTAGTTCGTGTCCTTGCCGAGCCGCTGGATCCGCTCGTCGGGCAGACCGGCGATGCGCTTCCAGAGGTCCCAGGCCTCGTCGTCGTCCTCGTAGACGGTCACCCAGAGATCCGCCGGATCGAAGCCGAGTCCGCCGTCCGCCTCCGGCGACGTGAGCAGGTCCCACGCGTAGGTGATCGCGCCGTCCTTGAAGTAGTCGCCGAACGACCAGTTGCCGAGCATCTGGAAGAAGGTGCCGTGCCGCGGCGTGCGGCCGACCTCCTCGATGTCGAGCGTGCGGATGCATTTCTGCGAGTCGACGGCGCGGGGGTACGGCGGCGGGACCGTGCCGTTCAGGTAGGGGATGAACGGCACCATGCCGGCGACGGTGAAGAGCAGCGACGGGTCGGGCGACACGAGGGACGCGCTCTGCACGACGGTGTGGCCGCGGTCGCCGAAGTACTCGAGGTAGCGCCTGCGGATCTCAGCGGTCTGCACGGGTCAGCCGTTGCCCGTCTCGGCGAGGCGGGCGCGGTAGCTGTCGGTGAAGGTCTGCACGAACTCCCCGGCGGTGCCGTTCACAGCGCCCAGCACGCGCCGCCCCTTCGGCGTGCGCGACAGCTGCTGCGTCAGCACGATGCCCGCGAGCACCCCGGCGAGCAGCCAGATCACCTTGCTCATCGCCCCTCCTAGCGTCGACCGTCAAGCCTACCGACGCGGCGCGCCCGTCTCGCCCGCACCCGTCACGAGCACCCCGGCCGACGAATCCACGTCGGCAGGACGAGCAGGCTGTTCTCGTCCTGCCGAAGCGAGATCGTCCGCGTGACGTGCTCGAACGACGAACGCCCGCCCCCCGGAGGGAACGGGCGTTCGCTGCTGAATGAGGGCGTCAGCGCGCGGCGTAGTACTCCACGACCAGCTGGACGTCGGCCTGCACCGGCACCTCGACGCGCTTCGGGCGCCGCGTCAGGCGGGCGTGCAGGCGGTCGAGCTCGACCTCGAGGTAGCCGGGGACCTTCGGAAGCACGTCGACGTGACCGCCGGCGGCCGCCACCTGGAAGGGCTCGAGCTGCTCGCTCTTCTCCTTGACGTGGATGAGCTGGCCGGGCTTCACGCGGAAGCTCGGGCGGTCGACGATCTTGCCGTCGACCAGGATGTGGCGGTGCACCACGAGCTGGCGCGCCTGCGCGGTGGTGCGGGCGAAGCCGGCGCGGAGCACCAGCGCGTCGAGGCGCTGCTCGAGCAGCTCGACGAGGTTCTCACCGGTCAGGCCGGCGGCGCGACGGGCCTCGTTGAAGACGATGCGGAGCTGCTTCTCGCGCAGGCCGTACTGGGCGCGCAGACGCTGCTTCTCGCGCAGCCGGACGGCGTAGTCGCTGTCGGCCTTGCGCTTGGTGCGGCCGTGCTCGCCCGGGGCGTACGGACGCTTCTCGAGGTAGCGGGCCGCCTTCGGGGTGAGGGCGACGCCGAGCGCGCGCGACAGGCGGACCTTGCCGCGGGTGCGGGACTTGGTGGACATGCGTTCCTTCCGGGAACTCGAGAAACGGACTCGCTCGCGCGACGGCGAGCGAAAGCATCGCGAGGGTCGTGCTGTGCAGGAACCGGCCGGCTACAGGCGTTCGGTCCCCTCGCGCGTCCGGTGTCGCAGCCGCACGACACGATGGACCCGCTCCAGGCCGCCGAACAGCGTACCAGGTCGGCGGGGATCAGGCGCCCTCGTCCGTGCCGCGCACGCGGCGGCGGAGGCGCTCGAGCCGGGGGCCCGTCTCCCGCTCGAACCCGTTGCCCGTGGGCACGTAGTAGTCGCGGCCGACGAGCTCGTCGGGCGGGTACTGCTGCTCCACCACACCGTGCTCGCCGTCGTGCGCGTACCGGTAGCCCTTGCCGTGCCCGAGCCGTTTCGCGCCCGGGTAGTGGGCGTCGCGCAGGTGCGGGGGCACCCGCCCGATCCGGCCGGCGCGCACGTCCGCGATCGCGGCGTCGATGGCCATGTACGACGCGTTCGACTTCGGCGCGAGCGCGAGGTAGGTGACCGCCTCGGCGAGCGGGATGCGGCCCTCCGGCATCCCGATGAGCTGCACCGCGTCCGCGGCCGCGACCGCGAGCGGCAGGGCTTGCGGATCCGCCATCCCGATGTCCTCGGCGGCGAGCACGATGATCCGCCGCGCGATGAAGCGCGGGTCCTCCCCCGCCTCGATCATGCGGGCGAGGTAGTGGATCGCCGCGTCGACGTCGCTGC
>DASYJR010000207.1:0-2903 GCA_035996305.1 Amnibacterium sp.
ACCGTTATCGAATACCCCTGCTTCCCCGGCTGGTCCGGCGCGCGAGCCGGACCTAGGTTCGGCCTCATCCGCAGCGCACGGCGCCGCGGTCCGGCGAGCAGGGCCTTCCGGCCCGGGAAGCGATCGCGATGTCCGCCCACACGACCATCCCAGCGGCTGCGATCCGATACGGACGCGCCTTCGGCGACGACGGGCAGCAGGACGAGCAGCTCGACGCCGCGCTCGGTCTGTCCGCCGGTGAGGTCGTGCTCGTGGCGGCGGGCGCGGTGGCGGCGGTCGCCGTCGCGGTGCTCGGCGTCGCCGGGCTGACCTTCCTCGGCTGACCGTCCTCGCACCGACCTGGAGGCCGGCGCGCCCCCCGCGCGCGGCGGCACTAGTGTCGGCGCGGTCGGCCGAGGAGGTGGCATGGCGCACGATCACGGCGCGGGGACCACGCAGCGGCCGCGTCTCGTCGTTGCCGTCTCGATCACCGCGGCCATCCTGCTCGCCGAGGTCGTCGGTGCGGTCCTCACCGGCAGCCTCGCCCTGATCGTGGACGCCGGGCACCTGCTCGCGGACGCCGGCGGGCTGGGCGTCGCGCTGCTCGCCGCCACCCTCGCCGCCCGGCCGGCGACCGCGCGGCGCACCTGGGGCTTCGCCCGCGCCGAGGTGCTCGCGGCCACGGCGCAGGCCGCCGTGCTGCTCGGCGTCGGGCTCTTCGTGCTGGTCGAAGGCGTCGGCCGCCTCCTGCATCCGCCCGACGTGGCGTCCGGCCCGCTGCTCGTCGTCGGCATCGTCGCGCTCGTCGGCGACCTCGCATCCGTCGCGGCGCTGAGCGGCGTGCGCCGCTCGTCGTTCACCCTGCGGGCCGCGTTCCTCGAGGTGCTGAACGACGCGCTCGGCGCGCTCGGCGTCATCGCCGCCGCGATCGTGATCATCCTCTCCGGCTGGCAGCGGGCGGATGCGGTCGCCGCGATCCTCATCGGGGTGCTCATCCTGCCGCGCGCCTTCGTCCTGCTGCGCGAGACGGTCGACGTGCTGCTCGAGTCGACGCCCGCCGGCCTCGACCTCGACCTCGTGCGTGCCCACCTGCTCCAGCAGCCCCACGTGCTCGCCGTGCACGACCTGCACGCCTCGCAGATCGCCACCGGCCTGCCGGTGCTGACCGCGCACGTCACCATCGAGGACCGCTGCTTCGCGGACGGGCGCACCAGCCGGATCCTGGACGAGCTGCAGGCGTGCGTCGCCGAGCACTTCCCGGTCAGCGTCGAGCACTCGACCTTCCAGCTCGAGCCGGAGCGGCACCGCGACCACGAGCACACGCCGCACCGCTGATCGGGCACCGCTCGCCGTCGAGGGTCGGGACGCGGTCGCTACCGTGGCCGACGGGATCCGCGAGATCTGCGGGACAGGAGGAAGCGCGATGGCATCCGCCCTGCCCGCCCTGCCCGCCGGGATGACGCTGCGCGCGGTCGGGGCGACCGAGTGGCCGACCGTCGCGTGGCTGTGGCAGGCCTTCCGTCACGATCTCGCGGACACCGTGCAGGGCTTCCCCTACCCGGACGGCCGGTACCAGGCGCGGCCGCTCGCGGCCTTCCCATCGTCGGACACGGCGGGCTACCTCGTGTGGCGCCCGCATCCGAACACGGGCGAGGACGCACCCGTCGCATTCGCGCTGATCGACGGGTTCCAGTCCGGTGCGCGCACGATCGTCGGCTTCTGGGTCGCCCCGCCGCTCCGCCGCACCGGACTCGGCCGGTGGCTGGCCGTCGAGGTGCTGTCGAGGCATGCGGGCCCGTGGGAGATCGGGTTCCAGCACGAGAACCGGCCGGCGGCCGCGTTCTGGCGCCGCGTCGCCGACGCCGCGTTCGGCCCGGGCGGCTGGGCCGAGACGACGCGGCCGGTGCCGGGCCTGCCCAAGGTGCCGCCGGACCACGTCATCCGGTCGACGGAGGCGGGATGAGCACGACGGACCAGGACGTCGCCGGGGCCGCGCCGGAGGTGGGGCCGATCGAGCGGCTGCTCGACCTGCAACGCCCGGACGGTCAGTGGGGCGTCGGCGTGTACGACGGCGACGAGTGGGAGTCGACGACCGACGCGATGTGGACCCTGCGCGAGCTCGGCGCCGACCCGTCGGACGAACGCGTCCGCAGGGCGGCCGGGCTCGTCGGCGATCAGGTGCGATGGGAGGCCCGGAACGGGGGTCGCCCGTTCTTCGACGGCGAGACCGAGGCCTGCGTCAACGGCCGGATCGCGGCGCTCGGTGGGTACTTCGGCCGCCCGAGCCCGGCGCTGATCGACCGGCTGCTCGGGGATCAGCTCGAGGACGGCGGATGGAACTGCGAGGCGCCGGAGCGCCGCCGATCGTCCTTCCACTCCACGATCTGCGTGCTCGAGGGGCTGCTCGAGTTCGAGCGCGGCTCCCGCACCGACGGCGCGATCACCGAGGCGCGCGCGCGAGGGGAGGAGTACCTGCTCGATCGCCGGCTCCTGCGGCGCCGCTCCGACGGCGGGCTCGTCGACGAGGGCTGGCTCACCGTCCACGTGCCCACCTACTGGTGCTACGACGTGCTGCGCGGCCTCGACCATCTCCGCGGCAGCGGCCGGCAGCCGGACGGGCGGATCGACGAGGCGGTCGCGGTGCTGCGCCGGGCCCGTCGCTCGGACGGCACCTGGGCCGCCGTGCCGCATCCCGGCCGCCCGCTCGTCGCGCTCGGCGCCGTCGCGGACGGGCTCGCGACCCGTCGCGCCCTCCGCGTGCTGGAGTGGGCGGGCCCACTCGACTGAGCGGGCCCGACGCCGGGGGTCGCGCGGCGGCGCTACAGCTCGACGTCGCTGCCCATCGTGACCGTCCGCGTGGACGGCAGCCGGAAGCGGGCAGCGGGGTCGGCGGCGTTGTGCGCGAGGCCGATGAACAAGGAACG
>DASYJR010000208.1:0-10106 GCA_035996305.1 Amnibacterium sp.
GGCGCGGCCTGCACGGTCACCGCCGGCGGCGAGTCCGCGCGGATGCGGTTGCGCATCCCCGGCCGGCACAACGCCGTGAACGCCACCGGCGCCGTCGCCGTGCTGCTCGCGCTCGGCTTCGGCCTGGCGGACGCCGCCGCGGCCGTGGCCCGCTTCGGCGGATCCGGCCGGCGCTTCGAGCTGAAGGGCATCGTCGACGGCGTCAGCGTCTACGACGACTACGCCCATCACCCCACCGAGGTCGCCGCCGCGCTCGACGCGGCCCGCACCGTGGTGGGGGAGGGGCGCATCCTCGCCGTCCACCAGCCGCACCTCTACTCCCGCACGAAGGCGTTCGCGGGCGAGTTCGCCGCCGTGCTCGAGTCCCGCGCCGACCACACCGTCGTGCTCGACGTGGACGGCGCCCGGGAGGACCCGGTGCCCGACGTCACGGGGGAGCTCGTCTCCCGCCGCTTCACCCGGTCGTCCGCCGTCGACTACGTGCCCGACTGGCAGGGCGCCGCGGAGCGGGTGGCGGCGATCGCGCGACCCGGGGACTTCGTCATCACGCTCGGCTGCGGATCCGTCTACCGGATCGTGCCGCAGATCCTCACCGCCCTCGGCGCGCGCGAGGGCGCGGTCCGGCTCCCGCGGTGAAGCGGCCGGCCCCGCCGCCGTCCACGACCTGGACGGCACCGGTCCCGACGGTGCCGTCGCCGCGGATCCCGCGCAGCATGCTGCGTGCCGACCGCGCGCGCATCCGCAGCACGAGTCGAGCCCGCCGCCGGGCGGAGGCGGCCGAGGTGCGGCGGTTCACCCGCGGCGCCCGGCGACGGCGGATCGTCGCCGCTGCGGCCGGCGGCTTCCTCGTCGTGTCGGTCGCGACGCCCGTGCTCCTCGCGGTCTCGCCCGCCTTCGCCGTCCGAACCATCACCGTGACCGGCGCGGACGCGGGGCTCGCGGGCCGCGTGCGGTCTGCGCTCGCCCCCGAGGTCGGCGTGCCGATCGCGCTCGTCGACGGCGGGGACGTCACGACCCGCATCGCCGCCGTCGCCGGCGTGCGCAGCTTCAGCCTCGAACGGCTCCCGCCGGGCACCCTCGCCGTCCGCGTCGTGCCGCGCACCGCGGTCGCGCAGGTGCGCTCCGGCGGCGCCTTCGCTCTCGTCGACGCCGCCGGCGTGACGTTGCGCACCTCGGCGGTGCGGATCGGCGGCACGCCGCTCGTCACCGCCGCACCCGGCAGCCGGGCCTTCGGCGCGGCCGCGGCCGTGATCGAGTCGCTGCCCGCGACGCTGGCGCCCCGCGTCCGGACGGTGGCGGCGTCCACCCCCGACGACGTGCGGCTCACGCTCGCCGACGGCCGGCTGGTCGTCTGGGGCGGCGCGAGCGGCGGCGCCGAGAAGGCCGCGGCCCTCGCAGCCGCCCTGGTGGGCGTCGCGAAGTCCGCGCACCGGATCGACGTCTCGGTCCCCGGATCCGTCTCGGTCGGTTGACCGTCGGTCATCCGCGGCCCCTCCGGCGCGTCGAGTCCGCATCCGGCCCGATCGCCGCCTACCGTCGGTGCGTGCGGAATCGCGCACTGAACAGGAGTTTCAGCCTCAACTAGAGGTTGAAGCCCCGGACGGAAGGCCCTTCGTGACGACGAACCAGAACTACCTCGCCGTGATCAAGGTCGTCGGTGTCGGCGGCGGCGGCGTGAACGCCGTCAACCGCATGATCGAGCTCGGCCTCAGGGGCGTGGAGTTCGTCGCGATCAACACCGACGCGCAGGCGCTACTCCTCTCCGACGCCGACGTGAAGCTCGACGTCGGCCGCGAGCTGACGCGCGGCCTCGGCGCCGGCGCCGACCCCGAGGTCGGCCGCCGCGCCGCCGAGGACCACGCCGAGGAGATCGAGGAGGCCCTCGCGGGCGCCGACATGGTCTTCGTCACCGCGGGGGAGGGCGGCGGCACCGGCACCGGCGGCGCGCCCGTCGTGGCCCGCATCGCGAAGTCGATCGGTGCGCTCACCATCGGCGTCGTCACCAAACCGTTCTCGTTCGAGGGCAAGCGCCGCCTCGCCCAGGCCGAGCGGGGCGTCCAGTCGCTCGCGAACGAGGTCGACACGCTCATCGTCGTGCCGAACGACCGGCTGCTCGAGATCAGCGACCGCGGCATCTCCATCGTCGAGGCCTTCCAGACGGCCGACCAGGTACTCCTCGCGGGTGTGCAGGGCATCACCGACCTCATCACCACGCCGGGCCTCATCAACCTCGACTTCGCCGACGTGAAGAGCGTCATGCAGGGCGCGGGCAGCGCCCTCATGGGCATCGGCTCCGCCCGCGGCGCCGACCGCGCCATCAAGGCCGCCGAGCTCGCCGTCGCATCGCCGCTGCTCGAGGCGTCCATCGACGGCGCCCACGGCGTGCTGCTGTCGATCCAGGGCGGATCCAACCTCGGCATCCTCGAGATCAACGACGCGGCGAAGCTGGTCCAGGAGGCCGTGCACCCCGAGGCGAACATCATCTTCGGCGCCGTCATCGACGACACCCTCGGCGACGAGGTCCGCGTCACGGTCATCGCCGCCGGGTTCGACGGCGAGAACATCCGCGACCGCCGCGCCGACGTGCGCCGCAGCAACTTCGTCGAGACGCCGCGCACCGGGTCCACCCCGACCGCCGCCTCCGCCGACCAGCACAGCACCGGCTCCCACGAGTGGCAGATCGTCGCCGAGACGACCACCCTCACCCAGACCAGCGACCTCGACGCCGCCTACGACGACGAGGACGACGACGACCTGGACATCCCCGAGTTCCTGCGCTGAGCCCACGACGCTTCGGATGCGCGAGCGCACGGCCTCCCGTCCCGGAGGTCGGCTCGCTGACCTGCATCCCCCTCGCGGGGCGAGCACCGCTGGAGTGCTCGTGGCGTCGGGGCACGGGGGCGGGGCCGCTAGCGTCGAGGGCGTGGATGCGGCGGACGGCGACGGGCTCGCGCAGCGGCTCGCCGACGTGCAGGGACGCATCGCCGACGCCGCCCGCGACGCCGGCCGCGACCCCGAGGCGATCACGACCGTCGTGGTCACAAAGTTCCATCCCGTCGCCCTGATCGGCCGGCTCGCCGCCCTCGGCGTCACCGATTTCGGCGAGAACCGCCACCCGGAGGCCCGCGACAAGGCCGCCGCCCTGCCCGACGCCACCTGGCACTTCATCGGCCAGCTGCAGACGAACAAGGCCCGGCAGGTCGCCCGGTACGTCGACGCGATCCACTCCGTCGACCGCGAGGCGCTCGTCGACGCCCTCGCCGGCTGGCCGGGCACCGTCTTCCTCGAGGTCGACCTCACCGGCGGCGCGGAAGGGCGTGGCGGCGCGGCGCCGAAGCGGGTCGAGGCCCTCGCCGAGCGGATCCTCGCCACCGGAACCCTGCGCCTCGCCGGTGTGATGGCCGTCGCCCCGCCCGGCGACGACCCGGCGCGGGCCTTCGACCGGCTCGCCCGGATCGGCGAGCGCGTGCGGCGCATCGCCCCCCAGGCGACCGCCATGTCGGCCGGCATGTCCGGCGACTATCCCGAGGCGGTCCGCGCCGGCGCGACACACCTGAGGATCGGCTCGGCAATCACGGGCCCGCGCCCCGTCGCACGCTAACCTGCCCCTCGGGCGGCACCGCGGGGGGCGCGTGCGTCAGCCCCTGGAGGATTCCATGTCGAACCCGATCCGTAAGTCGATGGTCTGGCTCGGCCTCGCCGATGACCAGTACGAGTACGACGAGCCGGTGGAACCGATCTCGCTCGTGTCGACGGCCACGCCGCGCGCGACCGTCACGCCGCTGCCGAAGCGGCAGGCCGTGAGGAGCCATGTGCCGGAGATGAACGAGATCCTGACCGTGCACCCGAGGCAGTACCGCGACGCCCAGGGCATCGCGGAGCACTTCCGCGAGGGCACGCCGATCATCATCAACCTCACGCAGATGACCGAGTCGGAGGCCCGGCGCCTCGTCGACTTCGCATCCGGCCTGTCGACCGGGCTGCGCGGGCGGATCGAGCGGGTCACCAGCAAGGTGTTCCTGCTGTCGCCCGAGCACATCGCCGTCTCCGGCGAGGAGCCCGGCGCCGACAGCGAGCTCGACGCCGAGTTCACCGGCTGAGCCGTCTCGGTCGGGTGGCAGGGCCCGCACGGCGGCCGCACGCGCGGCCGCCCAGCGGCGTACCTGGATACTGGATCCCGTGACGGGGATCCAGCGATGAGCCCGATCGCCCTGATCGGCACCGTGCTCTACGTCGCGCTGCTCGTCTACTTCTTCGCGCTCTGGGCCCGGTTCATCCTCGATCTCGTGCAGGCGTTCAGCGAGGGCTGGCGCCCGCACGGGGCGCTGCTCGTGCTCGCCGAGGCGAGCTTCACGATCACCGACCCGCCGATCAAGGCGGTGCGCCGGTTCGTGCCGCCGCTGCGGATCGGGGCGTTCTCACTCGACTTCGGGTTCACCATCGTGATGTTCGCGGTGATCGTGCTGATGTACGTGAGCCTCGCCCTGCAGGGCCTCTGAAGCGGCCCGTCCCCACTTCGGGCGACACGCCAGCACGGCCCTCACCATCGGGCCCGGGAGCCCGGTAGGCGCTAGCCTGTCGCACACGCATCCCGTCTCCCGCAGACCATGAAGGTGGACACATGGCCCTAACGCCTGAAGACGTCGTCAACAAGCGCTTCCAGCCGACGAAGTTCCGTGAGGGCTACGACCAGGACGAGGTCGACGACTTCCTCGACGAGGTCGTCGTCGAGCTCCGCCGCCTCGGCCAGGAGAACGAGGACCTCCGTCAGCGGCTCATCGCGAGCGAGTCGCGCATCGCCGAGCTGCAGCGCTCCAACGCACCGACGACGGGCGAGCAGGCGCAGACGCCGGCTCCCCAGCAGCAGCTCAGCTACCCGACCGCGCAGGTCGACGTCGGCGCGGTCGACCCGTCGAACACGAACAACCTCCTCCAGCTCGCCCGCCGGCTCCACGAGGAGCACGTGCGGGAGGGTGTCGAGAAGCGGGACGCGCTCATCGCCGAGGGGCACGCGACCGCGGCCCGCGTCGTCGCCGACGCCGAGGCCAAGCAGCGCCAGCAGCTCAACTCGCTCGACCAGGAGCGCGCGCTGCTCGAGCACCGCATCGACGAGCTCCGCACCTTCGAGCGCGAGTACCGCCAGAAGCTGAAGGGCTACATCGAGGGCCAGCTCCGCGAGCTCGACTCCTCGAACATCGTGAACACCGGCTCGTACGGCAACCTCGGGCTCTCCGCGCCGCCGAGCTTCCAGGGCTTTGGCGGGAACTGACCCCACCCACGACAGGGCGCTGCCGGCGACGGCGGCGCCCTCGTCTGTGCAGGTGGCCCCGCGGCGCCGGGCGCCGGTCGCGGTCTTCGGCATCCTGGTGGCGGTGGCCGCAGCGGTCCTCGCGGTCGACCAGCTCACGAAGGCCTGGGTCATCACCACGCTGCCGCCCGACAGCCCGCAGCCGATCCTCGGCTCCCTGCTCGTCTTCCGGTACGTGCTGAACTCCGGCGCCGCGTTCTCGCTCGCGACCGGGTCCACCTGGGTCTTCTCGATCATCGCCGCGGCGGTCGTCGTCTTCCTGATCTGGTTCGCCCGGCGGATCCGCTCGCTCTCCTGGGCGGCCCTGTTCGGCCTGCTGCTCGGCGGCACCCTCGGCAACCTCACCGATCGGCTGCTGCGGCCCCCGGGGTTCGGCGTCGGCCGCGTCGTGGACTTCCTCCAGATCCCGCTGCTGCCCGCGATCTTCAACCTCGCGGACTCGGCGATCGTCACGAGCATGGCGCTGTTCGTGCTGCTCACGCTCCGCGGCACCGGGCTCGACGGCGTGCGGCGCACCGGCCAGCACCGCACCTGACGTGCCCGAGCGGATGCTGCCGGTCCCCGACGGGCTCGTGGGGGAGCGCGTCGACGTCGGCGTCGCGAAGCTCCTCGGCCTCTCGCGCACGCGCGTCGCGGCGATCGCCGACGCCGGCGGGATCGAGCTCGACTTCCTGCCCGCAGGCCGCTCCGACCGCCTCCCCGCCGGCGCGATGCTCGCCGTGCGGTGGGAGGACCTGCGCACCGACGCCCCGCCCGAGGCGATCCCCGTGCCCGGCATGCGCGTCGCGTACGAGGACGACGACATCGTGGTCGTCGACAAGCCCGCAGGCGTCGCAGCACATCCGTCCCCGGGCTGGACCGGCACCACGGTCGTCGGCGGCCTCGCCGCCGCGGGCGTGCGGGTGAGCACCTCCGGCGCCGCGGAACGGGCCGGCGTCGTGCACCGGCTCGACGCGGGGACGAGCGGGCTCATGGTCGTGGCGAAGAGCGAGCACGCGTACACCGTGCTGAAGCGGGCGTTCAAGGAGCGGACCGTCGAGAAGCGGTACCTCGCGCTCGCCCAGGGCCACCCGGATCCCACCTCCGGCACGATCGACGCGCCGATCGGGCGGCATCCGCGGGTGGAGTACCGCTTCGCGGTCGTGGCCGACGGCCGACCGTCCGTGACGCACTACGAGACGGTCGAGGCGTTCCGCGCGGCCACCCTGCTCGACGTGCACCTCGAGACCGGCCGCACCCACCAGATCCGCGTGCACTTCGCGCACCTGCGGCATCCGCTCGCGGGCGACACGATGTACGGCGCCGATCCAGTGCTCGCCGGTCGCCTCGGCCTCACCCGGCAGTGGCTGCACGCCGTGCGCCTCGGGTTCGCGCATCCGGGGACGGGCGAGTGGGTCGAGTTCGAGAGCCCGCTGCCCGACGACCTCGCCATCGCGCTGGAGCGCCTCGCCGGCTGAGCGCGACGGCGAGGCGGCCTCGGAGACGGATGGACCCGCGGCGCGATCAGGGGACTCTGCCACCGTCGGTGGTCCCCGTTAGCCTCAGGGCTCCGATGAGCGCATCCGACAGCTTCGTCCACCTCCACGTGCACTCCGAGTACTCGATGCTCGACGGCGCCGCGCGGCTCGGCGACATGCTCGCCGAGGCGTCGAAGCAGGGCATGCCGGCGATCGCGATCACCGACCACGGCAACACCTTCGGCGCGTTCGACTTCTGGAAGCAGTCGCAGGCGCACGGCGTCAAGGCGATCATCGGCACGGAGGCGTACGTCACGCCGGGCACCCACCGCGGTGACAAGACCCGCGTGCGCTGGGGCGACGGCGGCGAGAACGACGTCTCGGGCTCCGGCGCCTACACGCACATGACCATCCTCGCCGAGAACACGACCGGCCTGCACAACCTGTTCCGGCTGTCGTCGCGCTCCTCGATCGAGGGCTACTACTTCAAGCCGCGCATGGACCGCGAGCTGCTGCACGAGTACCACGAGGGCCTCATCGCCACCACCGGCTGCCCCGGCGGCGAGGTGCAGACCCGGCTGCGGCTCGGCCAGTGGGACGAGGCGCTGGCCGCCGCGGCCGAGTTCCGCGACATCTTCGGGAAGGACAACTACTTCGTCGAGCTGATGGACCACGGCATCGCCGTGGAGCGGCGGGTGCAGCACGACCTGCGCCGCATCGCGAAGGAGCTCGCGCTGCCCGTCGTGGCCACGAACGACCTGCACTACACGCACGCGTCCGATGCGACGAGCCACGCGGCGCTGCTCTGCGTGCAGTCCGGGTCCACGCTCGACGACCCGAACCGCTTCAAGTTCGACGGCGACGAGTACTACCTGAAGTCCGCCGCGGAGATGCGCCGGATCTTCCGCGAGACGCCCGAGGCCTGCGACAACACGCTGCTGATCGCCGAGCGCTGCGAGATCGACTTCGACACCTCCGCGAACTACATGCCCCGCTTCCCCGTGCCGGAGGGGGAGACCGAGGACAGCTGGTTCATCAAGGAGGTCGACAAGGGACTCGAGCTGCGGTACCCCGACGGGGTCCCCGAAGCGGTCCGGGAGCGCGCGGAGTACGAGAAGCAGGTCATCGTGCAGATGGGCTTCCCGGGCTACTTCCTCGTCGTCGCCGACTTCATCAACTGGTCCAAGGACCACGGCATCCGCGTCGGGCCCGGCCGTGGTTCCGGCGCCGGATCGATGGCCGCCTACGCGATGAAGATCACGGACCTGGATCCGCTGCGGCACGGGCTGATCTTCGAGCGGTTCCTGAACCCGGACCGGGTCTCCATGCCCGACTTCGACGTGGACTTCGACGAGCGCCGCCGCGGCGAGGTCATCCGCTACGTCACCGAGAAGTACGGCGACGACCGCGTGTCCCAGATCGTCACCTACGGCACGATCAAGGCGAAGCAGGCGCTGAAGGACTCCTCGCGCGTGCTCGGCTTCCCGTTCGGGATGGGGGAGAAGCTCACCAAGGCCATGCCGCCGGCGATCATGGGCAAGGACATCTCCCTGTCCGGCATCTTCGATCCGGCGGACAAGCGGTACAAGGAGGCCGCCGACATCCGAGCGGTCGTGGAGAGCGACCCGGATGCGAAGACCGTCTTCGAGACAGCGCTGGGCCTCGAGGGGCTGAAGCGGCAGTGGGGCGTCCACGCGGCCGGCGTCATCATGTCGAGCGACCCTCTCGTCGACATCATCCCGATCATGAAGCGGGAGCAGGACGGGCAGATCGTCACGCAGTTCGACTACCCCGCGTGCGAGGCGCTCGGCCTGATCAAGATGGACTTCCTGGGGTTGCGCAACCTCACGATCATCGACGACGCCCTCGACAACATCCAGGCGAACCGGGGGCACCGTCCGGTGCTCGAGGAGCTCGCGCTCGAGGACGAGGCCACCTACAAGCTCCTCGCGGCCGGTGACACCCTCGGCGTCTTCCAGTTCGACGGCGGCCCGATGCGCGCCCTGCTGCGGCTGATGAAGCCGGACAACTTCGAGGACATCTCCGCGGTCGGCGCGCTCTACCGGCCGGGCCCGATGGGTGCGGGCTCCCACACGAACTACGCGCTCCGCAAGAACGGCCTCCAGGAGATCGTGCCGATCCACCCGGAGCTCGCCGAGCCGCTCAAGGAGGTGCTCGGCACGACCTACGGCCTGATCGTGTACCAGGAGCAGGTCATGGCGATCGCGCAGACCCTCGCCGGGTACTCGCTCGGCCAGGCCGACCTGCTCCGCCGCGCGATGGGCAAGAAGAAGAAGTCCGAGCTGGACAAGCAGTTCGCCGGCTTCAAGGCCGGCATGAACGAGCGCGGCTACTCGAACGACGCCGTCCAGACGCTGTGGGACATCCTGCTGCCGTTCTCGGACTACGCCTTCAACAAGGCGCACTCGGCCGCGTACGGCGTGCTGTCCTACTGGACCGCGTACCTGAAGGCCCACTACCCGGCCGAGTACATGGCGGCGCTGCTCACCTCGGTGGGCGACGCGCGCGACAAGCTCGCGGTGTACCTGAACGAGTGCCGACGGATGAAGATCCGGGTGCTGCCGCCCGACGTGAACGAGTCGATCGGCTACTTCGCGGCCGTCGGCGAGGACATCCGCTTCGGCATGGGCGCCGTGCGGAACGTCGGTTTCGCCGTCGTCGACCAGATCCGGGCCGCCCGCGAGAAGGAGGGACGGTTCACCTCCTTCCACGACTTCCTGCGCAAGGTGCCCCTCGGTGTCGCGAACAAGCGCACCCTGGAGTCCCTGATCAAGGCCGGTGCCTTCGACTCGCTGGGCGCGACGCGGCGAGCGCTGCTCGAGATCCACGAGGACGCGGTCGAGGCCGCCGTCTCGATCAAGCGCAACGAGGCGAACGGCCAGGTCGACCTGTTCGGCGGCCTGTTCGAGTTCGAGGAGGAGCCGGACCGGGTGCCCGACCGGCCGGAGTGGTCCAAGAAGGAGAAGCTCGCGTTCGAGCGCGAGATGCTCGGCCTCTACGTCTCCGACCACCCGCTCGCCGGACTCGAGACCCACCTGGCCAAGCACGCGTCCGTGTCGATCGCGGAGCTGCTGTCGCTCGAGACGCCGCCCGACGGCGAGCAGGTCACCCTCGCAGGTCTCGTCACCGAGGTGCAGCACCGCGTCGCCCGCAACTCCGGCAACCAGTACGGCATCGTGCAGATCGAGGACTTCGGCGGCTCCGTCAGCGTGATGTTCCTCGGCAAGGCCTACCAGGAGTTCGCGCCCGCCCTCGTCGCGGACAGCGTCGTCGTCGTGCGCGGCCGCGTCTCCGCCCGGGACGACGGGATCAACATCCAC
>DASYJR010000209.1:0-1961 GCA_035996305.1 Amnibacterium sp.
GGCAGGGCAACCCCGCGCGCGGCACCGATCTTCGGCAGCGCCTGGGCGTGTCGTCCGCCACCGCGACGACGATCACGAACCGCCTCACCGTCGCCGGGTTCATCGAGAAGCCCCGCGACCCGGTCGACGGCCGCGCGCGAGTGCTGCGGCTCACCCCCGACGCGCGCACGCGGATCGACCTCGTCGTGGGCGACACCGAGGCCCGCCTCGACGACGTGCTCACTTCGATCACGGCGGAGGAGGCACGGCGCATCGTGGAGCTCGTCGGCGCCGCGACCCGGGTGGTCGAGGACGCGGGCCGTCCCGACGCCGCACGCGCCTGACCCAGCCGGGACCGTGCTCCACCTCGCCGTCGTCGCGCCACGCGACCGGAGCGCCGGCGTCGTCGACGCGCTGCGCGAGGAGCCGGGCGTGACCAACCTCCTCACGTTCGAGGGGGCGGCGCTGAAGCCGCCGGGCGACCTCATCGAGGCCGACGTGGCCCGCGAGGCCGCCGACGCGGTGCTCGACCGCCTGCACGCCCTCTGCATCGAGCACGGCGGCACCGTGACGATCAGTGGCGTCGACGCGGCCTTCGGCGATCCCGTCGAGGCCGCCGAGCGCGATGCGCCCGGGGAGGGGGTCGACGCGGTCGTCTGGCAGGAGATCAGCCAGCGCACGGCCGCGGACGCGACCCTCTCCGCGACCTTCCTCGTCTTCCTCATGGCCGCCACGCTGATCTCCTCCGTCGGCCTGCTCACCGACAGCTCCGTGCTCGTGGTCGGCGGCATGGTGCTCGGGCCCGAGTTCGGGCCGCTCGCCGCCGTGGCCGTCGCGCTCGTGCAGCGGCGGTGGCGCGCCGCGTGGCGCTCGCTCACCGCCCTGCTGATCGGCTTCCCGCTCGCCGTCGCCGTGACGGCGGGCGCCGTGGTCCTGCTGCGGGTGACCGCCGGGCTGCCCGCCGGCTACCTCGCGGGGCACCGGCCGCTCACGTCGTTCGTCGCGCATCCGGACGTCTTCAGCGTCGTCACCGCGCTCATCGCCGGGGCGGCGGGGATGGTGTCGCTCACCGCGTCGAGGTCCGGGGCGCTCGTCGGCGTCTTCATCAGCGTGACGACGATCCCAGCGGCCGCGAACATCGGCACCGCGCTCGTGGCCGGCCACCCCGAGGAGGCGGCCGGCGCCGCGATCCAGCTCGGCGTCAACGTGCTGTGCATCCTGGTCGCGGCGACCGTCACGCTGCTCGTGCAGCGGTGGGCGCTGCGCCGTCGGTCCGCGCGCCGCCCGGCGGACCGGTGGATGGCGGCCGACCGGCTCAGCGCACCGCGGCGGCGAGACGCTCGGCGCGCGCCGAGGTGAGCACGTCCTCGAGCCGGATCGGCCGCCCGTCCGGGCCCGAGAGCGGCACCCGCCAGTTCGGGTACTCGTCACGCGTGCCCGGCTGGTTCTGGATCCGCCGGTCGCCGACGAGGTCGGGCAGCGCGACCGAGATCAGCCGGGCGGGCGTCAGCGTCAGGTAGCGGTGCAGGGCGACCACGGTCGCCTCCTCGTCCGCGTCCTCGGCGAGCAGACCGCGGCGCCGCAGCTCGCCGAGCCACCGCTCGCGCTCCTGCCGGTCCGCCTCGAGCTCGTCCGCCAGGGGCCGCGGCAGCAGGCCGAGCCGCGAGCGCAGCCGCACGTGCTCGCCCTCGAGGTACCCGGCGGTCGGCGGCAGGTCGTGGGTGGTGACGGAGGCCAGGCAGGCCTCCCGCCACCGCTCCGCCGGTAGGGGGCCTCCGGAACCGTCCGACTCGAACCAGAGGATGGAGGTGCCGAGGATGCCGCGGGAGGCGAGGTAGGAGCGGGCGTTCGGGTCGACGACGCCGAGGTCCTCTCCCACGACCACCGCACCGGCGCGCTGCGCCTCGAGCGCGAGGATGCCGACCATCGCCTCGTGGTCGTAGTAGACGTAGGCGCCCTCGGACGCGTCCGTGTGCTCCGGC
>DASYJR010000210.1:0-11381 GCA_035996305.1 Amnibacterium sp.
CTCGCCGCTCCGCAGCCGGCGCTCGGCGTCGCGCGCCTCGGGCAGCAGCAGCACGTCGCGCTTCCGCAGGTCGCGGTACCAGCGGCGCAGACGGTCGAGGCTCTGCTCCTGCTCCTCGAGCTCGCTGAACGTGTGGGTGCCCTTCGCCGTCTTGTCGGCGATCTCCTGCTCGAAGCGTCCGCAGTCCCGCTCGAACTCGGCCCACTCCTCGAGCCGCGCGCTCACGAAGGCGTCGCGGAGCACACGTTCGGACTCGTCGTCGCGCGGCGCGGCGTCGAGGATCGCGAACGACCCGCCGCCGCGGGCGCAGAGCGTGCGGGCCCGGTCGATCGCGGCCTGGAAGGCGGGCGTGGCCGGCAGCGCCCAGGTGCCGGCGCCGACCGGCACCGCTCCCCCGCGCCGGAGCTCCCGCCACACCGCGACGCGGTGACGCGACGGCTCGGACGGCAGCTGGACGAGCAGCAGGATCCAACCCATTCCTGCACCTCCTCGACGTGCTCGGTGCTTCTGCACCATCCGTACCGCTGTTCGAGGCCTCGCGGCAGGCGGGCGGCTCTCTTTCCTGCGAAGTGTCCGGAAACTCCCTGGATGTACTCAGTCAAGCGCGGTAGAAACGGGCACCGCCTGGAAGCCAGGTGTTTCGCAGGTGGATGTAACGACCGTCAGAGAACGAGGACTCCATGAACGCATTGCTCATCATCATCGCCATCGTCGCGATCGTGCTGCTGATCACGGGAGGCGTGGCGCATGCGCTGAACTTCCTGCTCTGGATCGGCGGCATCCTGCTCGTCATCGCGATCATCCTCTTCCTCGTCCGCGCCCTGTCCGGGCGACGCGTCTGAGGAACCCCCGCGTCCGGCCCGGACGAGGGCGCCGCGCCACCCATGCGGCAGCAGAAGTAACGAAGGAGACAGATCCATGAGTATCGGCACCGGCGCCGTCCTGTTCGTGATCGGCGCGATCCTCGCGTTCGCCGTGCACGTGTCGGTCGGCTTCATCAGCCTGTCCACCGTCGGGATCATCCTGATGGTCGCGGGTGTCGTCGTGTTCGTCGTCGGACTGGTCCTCGCCCTGCGCGGTCGCCGCTCCGTGACGACCTCGCGGACCGGCGTCGACGCCGCGTCCGGTGAGCGCGTCACCCGGCAGACGGCCGACTCCGAGGGCCCGCTCGTCTGAGCGCCCCCCGCGTACGTCGCGAGCCCGTCCTCACTCGAGGGCGGGCTCGCGCGTGTCCGCCTCCTCCTCGGCGAGGACGGCCGCGTTGGCGATGCGGGTCGGCTTGCCGAGCCGCCAGAACAGCACGCCGACGGCGACGAACACGAGCAGCGGCAGCAGCTCCGTCGCCAGGTAGAGCCACGCCTCGGAGGCCTTCCAGCCGGACGGGCGGAAGTCGGCGCCGAACCAGTCGAAGCCGGCGCCCGGGGCGATGAGCTGCACGACCGTGAAGGCGAGCAGGATCATCAGGACGACCGTGAGCCCCCGGTGCCACGGCATCCGGTACGGCCGCACGATGTCGGGGTGGCTGATGCGCAGCTTCCAGAGCGACGGGTAGATGAGCAGGTAGCTGATCAGCGTCGTCGAGATCGTGACGCCGAGGACGGCGCCGAAGAACTTCGCCGCGTCGCCCTGCGTGATCAGCTGCGCGAGCACGAGCACCGCGCTGGCGACGATGCCGCTGAAGATGTTCACGCGCACCGGGGTGCCGAGCCGGTCGTGCAGCACGCCGAGGAACCGCGGCGCGGCGCCGTCGTAGCCGGAGACGGCGAGCGCCCGGTCGGAGCCCATGATCCAGGTCACTCCCGACGTGAGCACGCAGATCACGAAGAGGATCGCGCCCGCGTCGCCGAGCACCGCACCCGCCCCGGTGAGGCTCGGCGTGCCATGGCTGACCGTGCCGCCGTAGACCGTGAAGACCGTCTTCAGCGCGTCCACGAGGCCGCCGAAGTTCGTGACCTGGGAGACGGGCAGGACGAGCAGGATGCCGAGGATCGGCACGGCGTAGAGCAGGAAGGACGCGACCGCGGAGCGGGCGATCGCGAACGGGACGTCGCCTGCGGCGTCCTTCATCTCCTCGCCCGCGCTGTTCGGCAGCTCGAAGCCGACGTAGTTGAACAGCAGCACGCCGACGAGGGCGACGAATCCGCCCGCGGTCGGCACGAAGTCGCCTGCGCCGAGGCCGTGCACGCCGTGCTCGGCGCCGTAGATGACGACGGAGACGGTGAACAGCCCGAGGAGCAGGAACCGGGCGAAGGCGCCGGCCGTGGTGATCCACTTGCCGAGCTTGAACGACAGCACCGCGGCGAGCACGGCGACCCAGATGAAGACGAGCGAGATCACGTACACCCACACGGTCGGGTAGCCCGTGCCGTCGTTGAAGAAGGTCTGGAGCGCCGCGACCGCGGTGATCGCGAGGGTGCCGCCGAGCCACACCGGGTTGGTCACCCAGTACATGAAGTTGTTGATCGCGCCGGCGAGGTGCCCGAACGCGAGCCGCGTCCAGAGGTACGGGCCGCCCTCCTGCGGGAAGGCGGTGCCGAGCTCCGCGAACAGCATCGCCTGCGGCACGAAGAACACGACCGCGAGCAGGAGCATCCAGGTGAAGGCCTCGCCGCCGCTCGAGGCGACCGACGCGATCGTGTCGACCCCGACGATCGTGCAGATCAGGAAGAACAGGATGTCGAAGCGCCCGAAGTGCCGCTGGAGCTTCCGGGCCTCCGTCGCCGCGGGCGCCGCCGTCGAAGTCGCGAGAGCCATGCATGCCGCCTTTCCGTGCCGGTCGGCGCAATCCTGGCCCTGATCGCGCAGTCGCGCGTGTCCTTCCTGTTACGAGCATGTTTCGGCGCTGCCGGCGGCGGGGTGGTGCGCAGCCGGCCGTCCGGACGCGCAGACTGGACGGATGCTCCGACGCGTCGTCGCCGCCGTGCTCGCCGCCGTCGCGGGGCTCGCGGGGCTCGGCGGCCCCCCGGACGCGGCACCCGAGGTGTCGCAGGAGGCGGTCGGTGCGGACGTCTCGTTCCCCCAGTGCCCGGTGTTCACCGGTCAGCCCCTCCTCGGGCTGCCCTCCGCGCTCCCGTTCGCGGTCGTGGGCGTGGACGGCGGCGTCGCCGCCACCCCGAACCCGTGCCTCGCGATCGAGCTCGCCTGGGCCAGGACCGCGACCCGAGGCGGGCGGGTCGACCTCTACGTGAACACCGCGGATCCGGGGCCGGCCTCCCCGCGCTGGCCGATGTCGTCCGCCGGCTCCCCCGGCCGGCCGTACGGCGAGTGCCTCGCCGGGGACGCCGGACCGGCCTGCGCGTACGCCTACGGCGCGGCGATCGCCCGCATCGACCTCGCACGGGCCGGCCTGCCCGCACCCGGAAGGGCCACCTGGTGGCTCGACGTCGAGGCGGCGAACACCTGGAGCGGTACCACCGCGGCGAACCGCGCCGTGCTGGAGGGGATGACCGCGGCTCTGCACGCGGCCGGCGCGCGGGTCGGCGTCTACGCGGTCCGCGGCCACTGGGCCGCCATCGTCGGCACCGTCCCGGCCGACAGCCCGCTGTACGGCCTGCACACCTGGCTCGCCGGTGCCACGACCCGCGGCGGCGCCGCCGAGAACTGCACCCACGCACCGCTGACGGGTGGCGGGCGCGTCGACCTCACGCAGTTCGGCGACCTCGCGCTGGACGCCGACGTCGCCTGCACCGTGCTGCACCTACCGGGTCGGCCGACGATCACGGGCACGCCGTCGCTCGGGCAGCGGCTGACCGCCGCCTCACCGGGATGGCCGACCGGCACCCGGCTCACCTATCGCTGGCTGCGGGACGGCCGGCCCATCGCCGGCGCGACCGGCCGCACCCACGTCGTCACGCCCGAGGACGGCGGCACGCGGATCGCCGTCGCCGTGCTGGCCGTGCGAACCGGGTCGTCGCGGGCCCGGGTCACGAGCGCGGGCCTGCTCGTCTCCCCGTGATGCGCGACGTCGACGCCGTCGTGCTCGCGGGGGGCCGCGCGGCCCGGCTCGGCGGCATCGACAAGACGGCGCTCGGCGCCCCGGGGAACACGCTCCTCGACCGCGCGCTGCGGGCGGCCTCGGGCGCTGCCCGCCGCATCGTCGTGGCCGGCCCGGAGGTGCGGCGTGCTGTCGCCGACGTGCTCTGGACGACCGAGACGCCGCGCCACGCCGGGCCGGTCGCCGCCCTCGCCGCGGCGCTCGCCCTCCCGGGGCCGGCCGCCTCGGCCGTCCTCGTGCTCGCCGCCGACCTGCCCGAGGTCGAGCGGGCGGTCCCCGCGCTGCTCGCCGCGGTGCGTGCCGAGGAGGCGCTCGACGGATGGGTCGCGGTCGATCCGGACGGCCGCGACCAGCCGCTGCTCGCCCTCTACCGGCGGCCGGCCCTCGTGGCGGCCCTCGCCGCGGTGCCCGGCGGCCCCGCCGAGGCATCCCTCCGCCGGCTGCTCGCGCCCCTGACGCTGGTCCGCGTGCCGCTCGCCGCGCCCCTCGTGGCCGACGTCGACACGCCCGCCGACGCGCGTCGGGCCGGTCTCGCCGCGATGTGAACATCCGGGATTCACAGCGCAACCCCCTTCCCTCGCGCGGGGGGCGCGTGCTCCCATACCCGTGAGCGGTTCCCCCGGGGCAACGGAGCGACGGGCAGGCCGTGGGCGCGGCCGCCGCTCGTTCCGACACGGAGGTGGGCGGCCATGATGGAGTGGAACGCGATCATCCTCGCCGGAGGGCGCGCGGCGCGACTCGGCGGGATCGACAAGTGCGAGATCGAGATCGGCGGCCGGCGGCTGCTCGACGCGGCGCTGGCCGCGACGGCGCGCGCCTCGGCGCGCGTGATCGTCGGCCCTGAGCGGCGGTGGGCGCGGGACGTCCCGCGCGTGCTCGAGGAACCCCGGTACGGCGGCACGCAGGTGGCCGTCGACGCGGGCCTCCGGGCCCTCGCGGACACCCCGGAGCAGCTGACCGCAGTCGTCGCGGCCGATCAGCCGAGGGCCGACGACGCGCTCGCCGAGCTGCTGAAGGAGGTGCGTCCGCAGGCGCCGGTCGACGGCTGGGTCGCGATGGACTACGGCGGCAATCGGCACCCGCTGATGGCGATCTACCGCACCGAGTCGCTCCGCCGCGCACTCGCCGCGGAGCGGGCGGAGGCGGGCCGGTTCGGCCGGCAGATGCACGGGCTGCTCCCCCGGCTGACGATCCGGCCGGTGCAGCTCCTCGGGTACCTCTGCGCCGACATCGACACCCCGATCGAGCTCGTCGAGCACGGTGTCGACCCGGCGCGGGTGCTGCCGAAGGAGGCCCTCCGCCAGCCCTGGTGACGCCGGGACGGATGCACGGGAGCGGGGCCGGTCGCCGGTCTCCGGCAGACTGAGCGCGTCCACCCGCGCCCACTGAGGAGCCCACATGGCCGAACCGGCCGCCGCCCGCGTCGCCGTCTACATCGACTTCGACAACATCGTCATCGGCCGCTACGACCAGGTGCACGGCCGTAGCAGCTACCACCGGGACCGCAGCCGGGCCACGGACGCGGCGACGGAGGCCGAGTTCGCCGAGCGGCTCGGTCAGGCGACCGTCGACCTCGGCGCCATCATCGACTTCGCCTCCTCATTCGGCACCCTCGTGCTCACCAGGGCCTACGCCGACTGGTCCGCGGCCGTGAACGCGGCCTACCGGGACCAGCTCGTCAGCCGGGCCGTCGACCTCGTGCAGCTCTTCCCCGCCGCCGCGTACGCGAAGAACGGGGCGGACATCCGGCTCGCCGTCGACGCGGTCGAGGACATGTTCCGGCTGCCCGACCTCACCCACGTGGTGATCGTCGCCGGCGACTCCGACTACATCGCCCTCGCCCAGCGCTGCAAGCGGCTCGGCCGCTACGTCGTCGGCATCGGCGTGGCCGGCTCGACGAGCCGGTCGCTCGGTGCCGCCTGCGACGAGCTCGTCACGTACGACGCGCTGCCCGGCGTGCCCCGCCCCCAGGCCACGGACGAGACGCCGGGTGAGGAGCGGCGCGGCGCGCGCCGGCCGGGTCGGCGGTCGGCGAAGCGGCCGGCAGCCGCGGACGAGCCGCAGCCCGAGTCCGCCGATCAGGAGGCGCAGACCGACGACGAGGACGACGAGGACCCGCAGGGCGCGGCGACCGACCTGCTCCAGCGGGCGCTCCGCCTCGGCCAGGAGAAGGACGACGCCGACTGGCTGCACAACTCGGCCGTGAAGACGCAGATGAAGCGGATGGATCCGTCGTTCTCGGAGCGGGCGCTCGGCTTCCGGTCGTTCTCCGACTTCCTGCGCAGCCGCGGCGACCTCGTCGACCTCGACGAGAGCAGCACCGCCCGCCTCGTGCGGCTGGCGGATCCCGAGCGCCGGCGCTGAGCCGTCCAGGTCCTTTCAACCCTGCGCTCCTAGCGTCGTCGCCGGGCGAGGTCGGAGGGGCGATGGCACGGCGGGATCTCGCGCCGCGCCTGCTCGACGCGACGCTGCATCGGTTCCAGCCGCTCGCGCCCGACTGGCTGGTGCGGGTCGTCGCCCCGAAGCAGGCGCCGGTGCCGTGGGCCGACATGGTGCGGGTCGCGGTGTCCGTCACCACCCCGCTCGCGGTCGGCGTGGTCGCCGGGCAGCCCGGCATCGGGGGCTTGGCCGCGATGGGCGCGCTGCTCGGGGCGTTCGGCGACTCGGGCGGCCCGTTCGCCCGCCGCTTCCGGCGCGCGTCGATCGGTCTCGCCGGCGGCCTCCTCGGCCTGCTCGGCGGCCGGCTCCTGCTCGGCACGGGCCTCGCGGCGGTCCCCGTCGCCGCGCTGTTCGGGGTCGTGTCCGCGCTCGTCTCCGGCATCAACGCCGAGTTCTCCTTCGGCGGCCTCCAGCTGCTCGTGTACCTCGCCATCTCGAGCGGTCCCGCGCACGCCGTGCCGCCGCCCGTGCTCGCGGCGGCCGTGACCACGGGTGCGGCGTGGTCGATGCTGCTGTCGTTCGTGCAGACCCGCGTCGTCCCCGTCGTCGATCGTCCGCCGCTCGCGGTCGCCGCCGTGCTCGACGAGCTCATCGCCCTGCTGCAGCTCGTGGGGAAGGCGGAGCGGCCGTCCGACGACGAGCTGCGCCAGGCGCGCCGGCGCATCTCCATCGCCGTCGGCCGGGCGTACGACGCGGTCGCCGCCGCCCGGGCGACCGCGCCGGGCCGGCGCGCCGACCTGCGCCGGCTGTCGGGCGTGCTGTCGGCGGTCACCCAGCTCGCGGCCGTCGCCGCCGACGCGGCCACGACGGATCCGGCCGAGGCGGCAGCGGTCGTGCCCGAGATCGCCGCGCTGAGGGACGCCGTGGCGCACGGTCGCCGGCGCGTGCCGGATCCCACGGGGGCGGCCGGACGCACCGGCAGCGCGCTCGCCCGAGCCGTGGCGCAGCTCGCGCGTGCCGGCAGCGAGGCCGACGCGCGTGTCGCGGGCTCCATGCGGCGGCGGGCCAGGGCCGTCGTCGGCGAGGCGCTCACCGGCCGACGCACGTGGCTCTTCGCGATCCGCCTCGGGCTCGTGCTCGCGGTCGCGGAGCTCGCGATGCAGCTGCTGCCGCTCGACCAGCCCTACTGGGTGCTGCTCACGGCAGCGGTCGTGCTGAAGCCCGACTTCGGGTCCGTCTTCGCGCGGGGCCTGCAGCGCACGCTCGGCACGTTCGTCGGGGTGCTGATCGGCTCGGCCGTGCTCGTCACGGTGCCGCGCGGCCCATTGCTGCTGATCCCGGTCGCCGTCTTCGCTCTGCTCTTCCCGTTCGGGGCGAGCCGCAACTTCGGGATGCTGTCCACCTTCCTCACGCCGCTCGTGCTGCTGCTCGTCGAGTTCGGGGGTGCCACGACCGCCGGCGTCGCCGCCGGCCGGCTGATCGACACCGCGATCGGCGCCGCGATCGTGCTGCTCGTCGGCTACCTGCCGTGGCCCGAGACCTGGCGGCTCGACATCGACGGGGCCGCGGCCGGCGCCCTCGACGCGCTCGCGGACTACGCGGCCGTCGCGCTCTCCGCACCGCCCGCCGTCGTCGCGCCGGCGCGCCGGCGGGCCTACGGCGCCCTGGCGAACCTCCGCTCCGAGCTGCAGAGCGCCCTGGCCGAGCCGACGCCGCGCGCCCGCGCCGCGTCGGCGTGGTATCCGCTCGTCACGCAGCTCGAGCAGATCGCGGACGACCTGCGTGACGTCTCGATCCTCGATCGCCGGGTCGCGGCCTCGCCCCTCGACGACCTGGCGCAGCCGGTCGTGGAGGGCCTCCGCGACCTCGCGGACGCCGTGCGGGAGCACCGCCCGCCGAAGGACACGCCGCTGCCGGAGCTCGCGCTGCTCGCGGGAGCGGCCTCCGGTGTCGCCGCCGTGCGCCGCCTGCTCATCGGGTTCACGGGCTGACCGCCCGGCCGGAGCGGGCGCCTCGTGACCCGATCGTGCCCGCGCTGTCGACGGATGTTCAGCCGGCACTCAGACGGCGCTCTGGGACGACCGGTTCACTCGAGGAGCCCGCCCCGGACACCCACCGGGCGGTCGGGCTCGGAAGGTGGTCGGCATGCCCGTGGAGCGGCCTTGCACGGGCGCCCTCATCGACGGTCGCTACCGCGTGGGCGCGCTGCTCGGACGAGGCGGCGCCGCGGACGTCTGGCGCGCCACCGACGTCGTGACCGGCGTGGACGTCGCCCTCAAGGCGTTCCGCGAGGACGCGGCCATCGCCGTCGACCCGGACCGCGCCGCCCGGGAGACCGCGGCGACGCAGGGAGTGCATCACCCCGCCGTCGTCGAGGTGCTCGGCACCTGCGCGGAGCCGACCTGCCTCGTGCTCGAGCTGGTCGAGGGCGAGGACCTCGGCGCCCTGCTCCTGGACGGTCCCCTGCCCGCGGAGACCGTGCGGGAGATCGGCGCGGACATCGCCGACGCCCTCGCCGTCCTGCACGCCCGGCGCCTCGTGCACCGCGACGTGAAGCCCGGCAACATCCTCGTGCCCGAGCGGCCGGGCCCGGTCGCGGCGAAGCTGACCGACTTCGGCATCGTCGCCGCGCTCGACGGCGCCCGCCTGACCGCGACCGACGCGATCCTCGGGACCGCCGCCTACCTCAGTCCGGAGCAGGTCGCCGGCGGCGCGGTGGGCACGGCCGGCGACGTCTACTCCCTCGGCCTCGTGCTGCTCGAGAGCCTCACCGGGGCGCGGGCGTTCCCGGGCGGCCTCGCCGAGTCCGCGGTCGCGCGGCTGAACCGCCCACCGCGCCTTCCCGACGACGCGTCGCCGGGGCTCGCGTCCCTGCTCGCCGCGATGACGGCGCTCGACCCCGCCGCCCGGCCGCACGCGACCGAGGTCGCCCGCGCGCTGCGGGAGCTGGCGGGGGGGATGACCGGGGAGGCGCCGGCGACCGCCGTCGTCGTGCGCATGCCCGCCGTGCGCATCGCTTCCGCGCCCGCCGGCAGGCCCCCGGCCCTGACGCGACTCGTGGGCGCGGCCGCCGCGGTGGCCGTCGTGCTCGGCACCGGCATGGCCCTGCTCGCCGACGGCCGCGCGCCGGTCGCCGTTCCTGCGGCCGACGGCACCGCGGCCGTCGCCCCCGCCGTCGTTCCGAGCACCTCGCCGCCGCTCCCCCGTCCGACGCCGACGCGGACCGCGGCGCTGCACGCCGTGCTCGCCGCCGCCACGACGAGCAGCGCGCATCCGGGCGCCACGCACACGACGAGGACGGAGCGACATGCCGCACCGTCGCACGCGGCACCGCCCGAGCGGAAGCACGGGAAGCCGCCGACGGCGAGACCCGCCAGGCCGGGCAAGCCGGGCAGGGGCGGCGGTCACGGCGAGGGCGGCCGCCACGGCGACGGCGGCGGTCAGGGCGGCGGTCACGGCTGGGCCGGCGGCCACGGCTGGGGTGGCAACGGCAACGGCGGGGGTGGCAACGACAACGGCTGAGGCCGCACCGGGCTACTACTGATGTGACGGTCAGGCGGGTCACGTAGACCGGAAGGCATGACGGACGGTCCTGGATCGTCCGCCGGCGAGGTGGTCGGCGGCCGCTATCGACTCGAGGGCGAGCTCGGCCGGGGCGGCATGGCCGTCGTCTGGCGCGCGACCGATCTCAAGCTCGATCGCACCGTCGCGGTCAAGGTGTTCCGGTCCGAGCTCGCCGAGGCGGTCGACCCCCAGCGGACCGCGCGAGAGACGCACCTGCTCGCCGGGATGCAGCATCCGGCGGTGGTGGGCGCGCTGGACGCCTCGACCGGCGACGCCGACGTCACCTACCTCGTGATGGAGCTCGTCGAGGGCGACGACCTGAAGACCCTGCTGCACCGGGGACCGCTCGATCCCGACCTCACGAGGCGGGTGCTCGCCGACGTCGCGGACGCCCTCGCGCTTCTCCACAGCCGCGGCGTCGTGCATCGCGACGTGAAGCCGGCGAACATCCTCGTCGTCCGTGCGCCGGAGCGCAGGGCCACCGGCATCACCGCCAAGCTCACCGACTTCGGCATCGCCCAGGCGGTCGACGCCACACGGATCACGTCGTCCGACATCATCCTCGGCACCGCCGCGTACCTGAGCCCGGAGCAGGTGCGCGGCGACCCCGTCGGCCCGGCCAGCGACGTGTACGCCGCCGGGCTCGTGCTCGCAGAGTGCCTGAGCGGGCGACGGGCGTTCCCGGGGCCGCCGGCGGAGGCGGCGGTCGCCCGCCTGTCGGCGCCGCCGCCCCTGCCGGAGGGGGCGTCTGCCGAGCTCGCCGCGCTCCTGACCGCCATGACGGCCATGGACCCGGTGGAACGGCCGGCCGCCTCCGCGGTCGCCGCGACCCTCCGTGACCTCGCCGGATCCATGACCGAGCCGGAGGATGCCGACACCGCCCGCGTGCCCCGGCCCGCGTCGTTCCTGCCGGCGGCCGCCCTGGATCTCGCCGGGTTCGACGCGGACGGGCTCGAGGCACCGCCCGAGCGCCGCCGGCGTCCGCTGCTCCTTCCGGTGATCGCCGCAGCGGTGATCGCCGTGCTCGGCGGCACCGGAGCGCTGCTGTCGTCGCCGCTGCTCTTCGGTGGCGGCCTGCTCCCCCGCCACGTCGCCGCGCCCGCCGCGTCCGGGGGTGCCGTCCCGCCCGGCGACGCCGTCACCGCGGGGCCGGACACCCCGCTGCCCACCTCGCCGGCGCCGAGCAGTGCGGCGCCGCGGCTCGCGACGTCGACCGGCCGGGCCGCCGGGAGCGGATCGTCGCGGACCACGGGCTCCTCGTCCGCCGGGTCGTCGGGATCCCCGTCGGGCAGGTCGTCGGCAACGCCGTCCTCGTCGGCGCCCCGGCCGTCCGCGACGGCGAGCAGGCCGACGCCGACCGCCACGGCCACGGCCACACCGACGCCGGCTCCGACCGCCTCGGCTTCCCCGTCACCCACTCCCCCGCCCGCCCCCACGACGACCG
>DASYJR010000211.1:0-2215 GCA_035996305.1 Amnibacterium sp.
GGCCGCCGCGAGTGTGAGGCCGAGGACGGCCGCCGCCGCGCCCAGACCGAGACCGATTGTCCGCAAACGACGAACCTCGCATTCGAGTCGGGAGCCGGGTCGCTCCCACATGGCCGGGAGCCGGGGTGCTCCGCAGGCCCGACGCTAGTCAGGTTGGTTGCAGGAGGGAAGGGGGGCGCCCTGGGCATCGGGGGCACCGAGGGCGACGATCCGGAGGCGTCCCGCCAGCGCGATCGCCTCGCCGGCGATCACGGCGGCCGCCTCGTCGTCGTGCATCCACAGCGGAACGGCCCTCGTCGGCACGCCGGCGGATTCGAGCGCGTCGACGGCGCCCTCGTCGGAGGTGTCGACGAGCCAGCCGTCGAGCAGGCCGCCGTGGCTGCGCGGGCCGTAGTGGCGGCCGACGGCCGCAGCGCTCGTCTCCACCCCGATCGCGCGGAGGCAGGCGTCGGCCATCCCGCGCACCGCAGCGCCCCCGATGATCGGTGAGACGCCGACGATCGGCGCCGGGGTGGCCAGCAGCGCCTCGCGCATGCCAGGGATGCCGAGGATCGTGCCGATCGAGACGACCGGGTTGGACGGCGCGAGCAGCACCAGGTCCGCCTCGGCGAGCGCGGGCGCGACGGGCGGCGCCGGTGTGGCCGTCTCGACACCCACCTGCACGAACGCCTCCGCCGGCACCTTCGCCCGGGTGCGCACCCACCATTCCTCGAAGTGGAGGTCACGGGGCAGCCCGTCCTCCTGGACGAGCACGTGGGTCTCCACCTCGTCGTCGGTCGCCGGCACGAGCCGCACGCCGAGGGGCCACCTCGCGCTCAGCCGCTCCACGACGGCCGACAGGGGCAGCCCCTGCTTCAGCAGCGCGGTCCGGGCGATGTGGGTGCCGAGGTCGAGGTCGCCGAGCGTGAACCACGGCCAGCCGACCCCGTACGCGGCGAGCTCGCCGCTCACCCGTTCGCTCTCGTCCGAACGGCCCCACCCGCGGTGCGTGTCGTTCACGCCCGCGAGGGCGTAGAGCAGCGAGTCGAGGTCGGGCGTGATCCGCAGGCCGGCGAGCCAGAGGTCGTCGCCGGTGTTCGCGACGACCGTGATGGACGCCTCGGATCCGCCCGCGCCGTCCGGCCAGGCCGTGCGCGCGTGGCGGCGGAGGCCGCGGGTGAACTTCGCGCCGCCCACCCCGCCCGCGAGCACGACGATGCGGGGAGCTGCCACCCGTTCAGCCTACGGAGGGCCGCAGGGCGGGGCTGCGCGGGGACTCAGGCGCTCTGACTGATCCGCACCGTGTTGCCGGACGGGTCGCGGAACGCGCAGTCGCGCGGGCCCCACGGCTGCTCGATGGGCTCCTGGAGCACCTCGGCGCCGGCGGCGCGCGCCCGCTCGAACGTGTCGTCGAGGTCGTCGGTGCGCAGGAACACCGGGGGCAGCGACCCCTTGACGAGCAGCTCGTGGATCGTCTCGGCCTCGGTCTGCGAGCGGCCGGCCTGCGGGTCGGTCAGGACGATGTCGGGCCCCTCCGACGCGCTCAGCGTGACCCAGCGGGACCCTCCCGACGCCACGTCGTTGCGGACCTCGAAGCCGAGCGCGTCCCGGTAGAACCCGAGCGCCTCCTCCACGTCCCCGACGGTGATCATCGTGTAGTTCAGTACGACAGCCATGCCGGGAGGCTAGGGCGTGGCCCGTCCCGCGGCTTCTCGGATCCTGCTCGATCGCTCCCGCCTCGGACGCGTCAGCACGCGGACCATGCAGGCCGGCATCGCCTCCTCGGCGGCGTGGGCGCGGGCACGGTACGAGGACGGCGGCTCGCCGACGAGCTCGCTGAACCGGGAGCTGAAGGAGCCGAGCGACGTGCAGCCGACGGTCATGCACGCCTCTGTGACGCTCGCGCCCGCCCGGAGCAGCGCCATCGCCCGCTCCACCCGCCGCGTCATCAGGTAGCCGTACGGCGTCTCGCCGTAGGCGTCCCTGAACCGGCGGGAGAAGTGGGCCGGCGACATCGCGGCGCGCTGCGCCATCGTCACCACGTCGAGCGGGAGCGCGTAGTCGCGGTCGATGAGGTCCCGCGCGCGGCGCAGGAACGTGAGCTCCTGGAGGCGTTGCGGGGTCATGCCGGGACGGTAGCAGGGGCCGGCCGCGGCGCGGGAGGCCGCTGTCGCCGGGGTCTAGCCTGCCGGAGTGACCCTGCTGCTGCAATTGAGCGCGACGTGACCGTGCTGCC
>DASYJR010000212.1:0-14575 GCA_035996305.1 Amnibacterium sp.
ACTGGATCGTCACCGGACGCGAGGACGAGCTGACCCGCTTCGTCGCCCGTGGGGCGGAGCTCGTCGACCGCACGATCGTCGCGGCTGAGGGGCGGCTCGCGGAGGCCCGTGGGCACCTCCGGGCCCTCTCCCCGCTGCGCACCCTCGAGCGCGGCTACGCGATCGTGCTCGCCGCGGACGGGACCGCCCTCCGGCACGTCGCCGACGCTCCGGCCGGGTCCCGTCTCACTGTCCGCGTGACGGACGGGGCGGTCGGGGCCGTGAGCGAGGGCCCCGCGCCTGTCGGCGGCCGCTCGTAGAATCGGCGCCATGAGCGACGCCCGCGACGAGGACTTCGAGGTCCGACTGATCGAGGTCGAGGAGACCGTCGAGGTGGATGCGCCCGCGCCCGGCGACGACATCCGAGCGATGCCGGCCGCGCCCACCGACGACATCCGAGGGATGTCCTACGAAGAGGCGCGCGACGCGCTCGTCGCCGTCGTCGACCGGCTGGAGCGCGGCGGCAGCACGCTCGAGGAGTCGCTCGCGCTCTGGGAGCGCGGCGAAGCCCTGGCCGCCCGGTGCGAGACCTGGTTGATCGGCGCCCGCGCCCGGCTCGACGCCGCGCGGGGCACCGCTCCCGTCGACGCGTGAACGCCCGGCCCGTCCGCGTCGTCGCCGAGCTCGGCCGCCCGGAGACGCCGGACGAGACGGAGGCGCGCGTCGCCGAGGGACGCCGGCTGCGGCGGCAGCGCCAGAACGCGCGCAACCTCGCCTACTCCCTGCTCGTCTGCGTCGTGCTCGTCGTCGTCATCGTGCTCGCCGTGCCGCGCGGGACGCCCCCCGCCCAGCCGCCGATCGACTACCGGTCGCTCGCGAGCCAGTCGCAGGGCTCCGTCGACCGTCCGCTGCTCGCGCCCGCCACGCCCTCGACCTGGAAGGCGAACGCCGCCGAGCTCCGGACCGCCGACGGGGTCACCTCCTGGTACGTCGGCTTCGTCCTGCCGAAGAACGAGTTCCTCTCCTACACCGAGGGGCTGAACGGCAACAGCACCTGGCTCGCCGACCGGCTCGGCTCCGCACCGGCCGGCGGCACGACCAGGATCGGCGGCCTGCCGTGGCGGGTCCACGACCAGCGCAGCCTCGGCGCGGCGGCGGGCAACGTCGCGTACGCCCTCTCGACCCGGATCGGCACGACCGACCTCGTCGTCGCCGGCACGGCCACCCCGGCCGAGACACGATCGCTCGCCGCGGCGCTCGCGGCGCAGGCGGCGTCGAAGGGCCTCACCGGAACGGAGACCGCACCGTGAGCGGCCTGACGCCGACCGACGCCTGGCAGCGCCTCGCCGAGGGCAACACCCGCTTCCTCGTCGGGCAGCCCGACCATCCGCGGCAGGACGTGGGGACGCGCGCCCGCCTCGCCGCGTCCCAGGCCCCCCTCGCCGCGTTCTTCGGCTGCAGCGACTCCCGCGTCGGTGCCGAGATCCTCTTCGATCAGGGACTCGGCGACCTCTTCGTCGTGCGGAACGCGGGCCACATCGTCTCCGACGCCGCCGTGGCCAGCCTCGAGTACGCCGTGGCCGTGCTCGAGACGCCGGTCGTCGTCGTCCTGGCCCACGACCGGTGCGGTGCGGTCGGCGCCGCCGTCGACGCCGAGGAGCCGGACGCGCCCGCGCTGCCGCCGCTGATCGCCGCGCACGTGGCGCACATCCGCCCCGCGATCGACGCCGTCCGGCGCGCGCATCCGGGCGAGCCGGTCGACGCCGCGGACGTGATCGCCGCCCACCTCGAGGCCACCGTCGCCGAGCTGCTGCGCGCGTCCGAGCTGATCTCCGCCGCGGTGGCCGACGGTAGCCTGGCGGTGATCGGCGCGCAGTACCGGCTGGCCGAAGGGCGCGTGGAGCGCCGCGTCGCCGTCGGGCTCGCGTAGAGCGCACCCCGGACGTCGAAGGAGCCGCATGACGGGCGAGTACCGCATCGAGCACGACACCATGGGCGAGGTCCGCGTCCCCGCGGACGCCCTCTGGGCGGCGCAGACCCAACGGGCCGTCGAGAACTTCCCGGTGTCCGGCCACGGCCTCGAGGCCGCCCAGATCGTCGCGCTCGCCCGCATCAAGCGTGCCGCGGCCCTGGTGAACGGCGAGCTCGGCGTGCTCCAGCAGGACGTCGTCGACGCGATCGTCGGCGCTGCCGACGAGGTGATCGCGGGCGAGCACCTCGACCAGTTCCCGGTCGACGTCTACCAGACCGGCAGCGGCACCTCCTCGAACATGAACATGAACGAGGTGCTGGCGGCCCTCGCGACGCGGCGGCTCGGCCGTTCCGTGCACCCGAACGACGCCGTGAACGCGTCCCAGTCGTCGAACGACGTGTTCCCCACCTCGGTGCACCTCGCCGCGACCGAGGCGATGCTCGGCGATCTCGTGCCCGCCCTCGAGCACCTCGCCGTCTCGCTCGAGGCACGAGCGAGCGAGTGGGCGTCGCTCGTCAAGCCGGGCCGCACCCATCTGATGGACGCGACCCCGGTCACGTTCGGCCAGGAGTTCGGTGGCTACGCCCGGCAGATCCGGCTCGGCATCGAGCGGATCCGCTCGGCCGTCCCCCGGCTCGCGGAGGTGCCGCTCGGCGGCACCGCGACCGGCACGGGCATCAACACGCCTCCCGGCTTCTCCCCCAAGGTCATCGCGATCCTCGCGGACACCACCGGGCTGCCGATCACCGAGGCGCTCGACCACTTCGAGGCCCAGGGCGCCCGCGACGGGCTCGTCGAGGCGTCGGGCGCGCTGCGCGTGCTCGCGGTGAGCCTCACGAAGATCTGCAACGACCTGCGCTGGATGGGCTCCGGCCCGAACACGGGCCTCGGCGAGCTGCACATCCCCGACCTCCAGCCCGGGTCGTCGATCATGCCGGGCAAGGTGAACCCGGTGATCCCGGAGGCGACGCTGATGGTCGTCGCGCGGGTGGTCGGCAACGACGCGACGATCGCGTGGGCCGGCGCCTCCGGCGTCTTCGAGCTGAACGTCGCGATCCCGGTGATGGGCACGGCGCTGCTCGAGTCGACCCGGCTGCTCGCGAGCGTCTCGCGGCTGCTCGCGGACAAGGTCGTCGACGGGCTCGTCGTGAACGTCGAGCGGGCCCGGGCGCTGGCCGAGTCGTCGCCGTCGATCGTGACGCCGCTGAATCGCGTGATCGGCTACGAGGCGGCGGCGAAGGTGGCCAAGCACGCGGTCGCCGAGGGCGTGACGGTGCGGCAGGCGGTGATCGATCTCGGCTTCGTGGAGCGCGGGGAGGTCACCGAGGACCAGCTCGACCGGGCGCTCGACGTCCTGTCGATGACCCACCCCGGCTGAGCCCGGGCCGCCCGCGGACCTCGGCGACCGCGCTCGGCGACGGTGGAGGGGTAGCGTCCGGGGCGGACAGGGAGGTCCCATGACCGGATCGGATCCGTTGACGGCGTTCCTGATCAACTGCTCCATCACCCCGCGGAAGGCCGACTCGCACACGCAGCGGCTGCTGAACCGGGTCGGCGGGGTGCTCGAGGCCGAGGGCGTCGACGTGCGGCATGTGTATGCGCTCGAGCATCGGATCGCTACCGGGATGATCGAGGACGGAGCGACCGCCGGGCTCGAGGACGATTGGCCGGGCATCGAGGAGCGGATCCTGGCATCCGACATCCTCGTGATCGGCACCCCGATCTGGCTCGGCCAGAAGTCGAGCGTCGCCACCCGGGTGATCGAGCGGATGTACGCCTCGAGCGGGCGCCGCAACGACCGCGGTCAGTGGCTGTACTACGGCCGCACGGCGGGCTGCGTCGTCACCGGGAACGAGGACGGCGTCAAGCACTGCGCGATGGACCTGCTCTACGCCCTGCAACACATCGGCTACATGATCCCGCCGCAGGCCGACTGCGGCTGGATCGGTGAGGCGGGCCCCGGACCGAGCTACGGCGATCGGCTTCCGGGCTCCCCGACGCCGGTCGGCTACGACAACGACTTCACGAACCGCAACGCCACCTACATGGCGTGGAACCTGATGCACACGGCCAGGATGCTCCGCGCGGCCGGCGGGCTGCCCGCCGTCGGCAACACCACCGAGGGGTGGGAGCACGTGAGCAACGCGAAGGACCAGAATCCCGAGTACCGCTGAGCGGGCCCGACCAGGAAGGGGGCGCGATGCGGGCGATCCAGGTGACGGAGTTCGGCGGACCCGAGGTGCTCGTGGTCCGCGACGTGCCGGAGCCGGTGCCGGGTCCCGGGCAGGTGCTCGTCGAGGTCGAAGCGGCCGGCGTGAACTTCGCCGAGACGATGCAGACGCGGGACGCGTACGTGCGGCCGACGACGCTGCCGTTCGTGCCCGGCTCGGAGATCGTGGGCCGCACGTCCGACGGCCGGCGGCTGCTCGGGTTCTCGAGCTCCGGCGCCTACGCCGAGCGGGCCCTGCTCGACGAGCGTGCCGCGGCTCCGCTGCCCGACGCGGTGCCCGCCGGAGTCGCGCTCGCCCTGCTCGTGCAGGGCACAACGGCTGCGATGGTGCTGCGCGACGTCGGACGGCTCGCCGAAGGCGACACCGTGCTCGTCCACGCCGGTGCGGGCGGCGTCGGCAGCCTCGCGATCCAGCTCTCGCGCCGATGGGGCGCCGGGCACGTCGTGGCCACCGCGTCGACGGAGCGGAAGCGCGCCCTCACCCTGCGCCTCGGCGCCGACGAGGCCGTGGACTCGGCCGCCCCGGACCTCGCGGGGGCGCTGCGCTCGGCCGCCGGGGACCGGCGGTACGACCTCGTGCTCGACGGCGTCGCCGGCGCCGCCTTCCGGGCGGGCCTGACGGTGCTGAACCGGCGCGGCCGCATCGTCGTCTACGGTGCGGCGGGCGGCGATCCCTCCGCGCGCGTCGATCCCGTCGCCCTCATCGGGGGCAGCCGGACCGTCGCGGGGTTCTGGCTCGTCGACCACCTGGACCGCGTGCCCGCCGTCGTCGGCGAGCTGCTCGGCCTCGTTGCGGAGGGCGCGCTGCGGCCCGTCGTCGGCGGCTCCTACCCCCTCGTCGACGCCAGGCGGGCGCACGAGGACCTCGCCGGCCGCCGCACGCAGGGCAAGCTCGTCCTCACGCCGTGAGGGGCCGGCCGGCCATCGCGGAGACGATCTCGTAGGCGACGTGGGACGCGGCGATGCCGGTGATCTGGGCGTGGTCGTACGCGGGCGCCACCTCGACGACGTCCGCGCCGACGATCCGCAGCGTCGCGAGCGCGCGGACCATCCGCAGCAGCTCGCGGCTCGTGAGCCCGCCCGCTTCCGGCGTGCCGGTGCCGGGCGCGTGCGCCGGGTCGAGCACGTCGATGTCGATCGACAGGTAGACGGGGGCGTCGCCGATCCGGCGCCGCATCCGGTCGATCGCGGTCGCGACCCCCTCCGTCTCGATGTCGACGCTGGAGACGATCGCGAAGCCGAGCCGCTCGTCGTCGCGGAGGTCCTCCCGGTCGTAGAGCGGTCCTCGGATGCCGACGTGCAGGCTCGCCGTTCGGTCGATCAGCCCCTCCTCGGAGGCACGACGGAACGGGGTGCCGTGCGTCACGGGGGCGCCGAAGTAGGTGTCCCAGGTGTCGAGGTGCGCGTCGAAATGCACCACCGCGACGGGGCCGTGCCGCTTCGCGACCGAGCGCAGCAGCGGCAGCGCGATGGTGTGGTCGCCGCCGATGGTGACGAGCCGGGTGCCGCCCTCCGTGAGGGCGGTGGCGGCGCGCTCGATCGCACCGACGGCCTCGTCGATGTCGAAGGGGTTCACCGGGATGTCGCCGGCGTCCACGACCTGCTGCACCGCGAACGGCGACACGTCCTGCGCCGGGTTGTACGGCCGGAGCAGCCGCGACGCCTCGCGGACGTGCGCGGGGCCGAAGCGTGCGCCCGGCCGGTAGCTGACGCCGCTGTCGAACGGGACGCCGACGACCGCGATGTCCGCGTGGTCGACGTCCTCGATGCGGGGCAGGCGGGCGAAGGTCGCGATGCCCGCATACCGGGGCGAGCGGCTCGCGTCCGCCGGGCCGATCGGGTCCGTCATCCGTGCTCCTCCTCGTCGGGGCGTGGCGACAGGTGCTCGTGCACGGCGAGCCAGGCCGGTCCGCGCCGCTCGAACACGATCGTCTCCCGCTCCCGCACCGTCTCGCGGACCCCGCCGAGCTCGAGGTCCGTCGTCACGTCGTGCACGAACACGGCGGCGTCGCCGAACAGCTGCACGACCGCGTCGCGGCTCGCGCAGCCGTGCACGTGGAAGCCGTCCTCCTGCTCCCACCGGCGCCAGAGCCGCTCGTACGCGGCGCGGTCCGGCAGCCGTTCCGGGGTCGTGTGGAAGACGAAGGTGGCGCCGGGCGCGAAGGCGGCGAAGTAGGCGGCGGTGTCGTGCGCGCCGAACGCCGCGACGAGGTCGGCCGCCGCGCGGCGGACGGCCGCCTCGTCCGCCACGGGGTCAGCCAAGGGCCTTCGCCCGTCGGACGGCCGCACGGGCGGCGGCGGACGAGTGGTCCTGCTCGATCGGCTGCGGGGTCCCGGGGCGGCTCGGCACCAGGCGGGGGCCGTCGGGGCCGAAGACGTAGTCGGGTTCGGGGAAGATCCAGAGGGCGGCCATGTAGAGGACGGCGGCGGTCACGATGCCGCTGAGCAGGCTGAGGTCGATGCCGCCGGCGAGGTCGCGGAACGGGCCGACGACGATGGGCGGGTAGTTCGAGAACAGCAGGCCGACGACAGCGCCGACGAGCCACGCCACCAGGCCGCGCCAGTTGATCCCGGCGCGGAACCAGTACCGGCCGCCGGTCTCGCCGCGGTTGAAGACCTGCAGGTCGCGCTCGTCGTACCAGCCGCGGTGGGTGAAGTAGGCGATCGCGAGGATGATCATCCACGGGGTCGTGGTGACCACGATCGCGCCCACGAATGCGTTGACGGCGCCGAGCAGGTCGAAGAACAGCCGCCCGACGAGGATGAACAGGAACGCGAGCGTGCCGATCCCGATCGTCGCCTGCACCCGCGTGAAGCGTGGGAAGACCGACGAGAAGTCGAGCCCGGTGCCGTACAGCGACGTGGTGCCGGTGGAGAGGCCTCCGAGGAACGCGACGATGATCAGCACGATGGCGTACCAGAGCGGCGACGCCTGGACGAGCCCGACGACGTAGTCGACCTTCCCGGAGACGAGGGTCGCGGTGGCGACGCCGAAGAGGAACGGGACCAGCGATGCGCCCTGCCCGAGCAGGGTGGCACCGACCAGCCGCCTGGTCGACGTGCCCTTCGGGATGTAGCGCGACCAGTCACCGAGGAACGCCCCGAACGAGATCGGGTTGCTCATCACGATGAGCGCGGCGAGGATGAACGTCGGCCAGAAGCCGCCGAGCGCGTAGTGCGAGGGCCCGGGGTCGTAGCCGGCGTCGAAGGTGCCGGCGAACGCGACGATCGCGAGCAGGAACAGGATGGTGTTCGCGATCACGGCGACCTTGTTCACGAACAGCATGAACTGGTAGCCGTACACGACCACGACGATCACGAGCGCGCCGATGAGGGCGTAGACCACGGAGCGGAGCAGCGGCGAGTCGGGCACCCCTGCCAGGCGGCCGAGCGCGCCGACGATCGCGTCGCCGCTCACCCACACCGAGATCGAGTAGAACGCGATCGCCGTGAGCAGGGAGAGGAACGAGCCGACGACACGGCCGCGGACGCCGACGTGTGCACCGGACGACACCGCGTTGTTCGTGCCCGTGCGCGGTCCGAAGAGGCCCATCGGCGCGAGGATCAGCGCCCCGACGGCCACACCGAGCAGGGTCGCGAGCACCGCCTGCCAGAACGAGAGCCCGAGCGCGATGGGGAACGTGCCGAGCAGCACGGTCGCGAACGTGTTCGCGCCGCCGAACTGGATGCGGAAGAGGTCGAGCGGCCGGGAGGTGCGGTCCTCGGCCGGGATGGTGTCGACGCCGTGCTGCTCCACCTCGGTGATGCGGGGCGGCGCGGCGGTCGGAACGGTCTGGGTGCGAGCGTCGTTGCTCATCGAAGCCTTCCTCGAGTGGTCCGAAGATCGCGGGAAGCGTATCGCCGATGTGTCTATTACGCGAAGATGGTTGACCGTGGCGATACTCGGCGTGGTCGATCTCTCCGTCCCCCTCCGCGAGGGGGTCCAGACGTATCCCGGCGATCCGCAGCTCGCCTTCGTCCCGCACAGCACCGTCGCCCGCGACGGCTTCAACCTGCTGACCGTGCACATGGGCAGCCAGACCGGCACCCACGTCGACGCGCCCTTCCACTTCGAGGACGATGCGCCGACGCTCGACGCCCTGCCGCTGTCGAGGTTCCTCGGGCCCGGCCTCATCGCCGACGTGCGCGAGGTGGGCGCCAGGAATCCGATCACCACCGAACACCTCGGCGGCGTGCTCGGCGAGGTGGAGCCCGGCACGATCGTGCTGCTGCACACGGGATGGAGCCGCCACTTCGGCACCGACCGCTACTTCGACCATCCGTACCTCGACGCGGACGCGTGCCGGGCGCTGCTCGACGCCGGGGTGCGCACGATCGGCATCGACGCCGTCAACCTCGACGAGACGCCCGACGACGACCACCCGGGCGTCGGATTCCCGGTGCACCACCTCATCGCGCAGGCCGCCGGGGTGATCTGCGAGAACCTCACGAACCTCGCGTCGGTGCGCACCGCGCATCCGATCGTGTCCCTGCTGCCGATCGCCTTCGTCGGCACCGACGGCGCGCCCGTCCGGGCCGTCGCCTACGAGGAGGGCTGAGCCTTCAGGAGGAACCGCTCCACGCCGCGGGCGACATGATCCAGACGACGTCGGTGCGGCCGTCGGCCTCGTTCGTCCACGTGTGCGGGTCCCGGCCGGCGAAGGTGAGCGCATCGCCGGCGCCGAGCACGATCTCCTCGGTCACGAAGCGCAGGCGCAGCGCACCGGAGAGCACGTGCACGACCTCGGCCTCGCAGTTGATCGTGTACAGGTCGGGACCGCCCGACGCGCCCGGCTCGAGGGTGGAGCGGAGCAGCTGGAGCCGCGCCTCCCGCCGGGGCGTCAGCATCCGCTCGACCACCCCGATGCCGCCCATGTTGATCCGCGGCGCATCGGCGAGCCGCACCACCTCGCGCTCCGGCGCCTCGAACAGCCGCCCCACCGGCAGCGAGAGCACCTCGCAGAGCATGAGCAGCGTGGCCACACTCGGGGACGTCTCGTCCCGCTCGACCCGGCTGATGAACCCCTTGGTCAGACCGGTCGCCTCGGCGACGTGGCCGATCGTGAGGCCCTGCGCGCGCCGGGTGGACCGGAGCTTCGCGCCGATGGCGAGCGGCTGCTGCGACGGCGTGGGGAGCACGGCTCGGATGGCGGATCCCCGTTCTGCTCGCGGCGTTGCTCCTCATCTTGGGTTCGCACCGCGGGGGGCGCAACTCAGACGAGCAGGACCGCCGCCCACGCCCCGAGCAGCATCGCCGGCCCGAACGGGATGCGCGTGCCGACGCCGGAGCGGAGGAGTACGACGACCGCGATCGCGCCCCCCGCCACGAACGCGAGGAGCACGGCGGCGACGCCTGCCGCCGGGGAGACCGCCGCGGTCGCGAGGCCGATTCCCGGCGCGAGCTTCACGTCGCCGAGTCCCATGCCGCCTGCGATGTGCAGCAGGAGCAGCAGGAGGCCGTAGCCGGCCGCGATCCCGACGGCCGAGCCGATCGGGGTCCCGCCCGCCGCGGCGCCGAGGACGGCCGCCGAGAGCGCGATCGGCCAGCCGGGCAGCACGAGGCGATCGGGCAGCCGATGCTCGGCGATGTCGGTCGCGACGAGGGTCGGGGTGACGACCGCGAGCCAGACGAGGCCGGCGAGCACCGGTCGGGGGCCGGCCGCGAGCAGGGCTCCGACCGCGAGCAGCACCGCGAGCACCGCGTGGAGCCACCGGACGCGGAGCCGCGGCCGAAGAAGGGCCGGGAGCGCGGACACGCGCGCACGCTAGCGGCGCTCCGGCTCCGGCGGCCGCCGTTGTCCACAGGTCGGGCTGTCCGCGGTCAGGACGTGCCGAGCGCGGCGAGCGTGCGCCTCGCGGTGTCCGCCATGTGCGGGTTGGTGTCGACGTAGTAGGGCACGGCGAGGATCGCCTGCCCGAGGGCCCAGCCCCGGCCCCGTCGCCAGGCCGCCTCGTCGGGGCCCACCGCCGAGCGGAACCTCGCGCGGCCGGCCCCGGACAGGAGGTTCCAGGCCGGCATCAGATCGACGGCGGGGTCGCCGACCGCGAGGTCCTCGCAGTCGAGCACGGCGGTGAGGCGACCGGTGCGGACCAGCAGGTTGCCTGGCATGAGGTCGCTGTGGATCCACGTGCCGGCGCGAGGACCGGGCGCGCCGAGCGCATCGGCCCACACCGCTTCGAGCGGCCCGACGTCCACGAGGGCGGCGGAGGCGGCGAGCGCGGCCCGGACGTCGGTGTCGACGGCGGCGAGCGGGCCGCCGCGCCACCGGCCCTCCCAGCGGCGCCCCTCGAGCGGCAGCGCCTGCAGGGCGCGCACGAACCGGGCCAGGTCCTCGGCGAGCGCGGTCGGCACGGCGTCCGGATCGACCGGATCGCCGGGCAGCCAGCGGTACCCGCTCGACCAGCCCGGGTAGGCCCGATGCGGGCCGGCGACGGCGAGCAGCTCGGGCAGCGCCACGTCGACCGTGGGCGCGAGGCGGCCGACGACCGCCTGCGCCGCCCGGATCCGCTCCACCGCGGACGGCTCGGGGTCCGGCGCCAGCGGGAACCGCAGCACGACCTCGTCGCCGAGCCGGAAGAGGGCGTTCACCGTGCCGGACGAGGCCACCGGGCGCACCGGCAGCCCTGCCCACGCCGGGTAGCGGTCGGCGACGATCCGCCCGACCGTGCCGACGTCGAGGTCCCACTGGCCCTCGTGCATCCGCAGCACGGCCGGACGGTCGCCGCTCAGGTCAGCTCGTTCGACTCGAGCATCTCGGTGACGAGCGCGGCGATCGCGCTGCGCTCGGAGCGGGTCAACGTGACGTGCCCGAACAGCGGATGACCCTTCAGGGTCTCGATCACGCTCGCGACGCCGTCGTGCCGGCCCACCCGCAGGTTGTCGCGCTGGGCGACGTCGTGGGTGAGCACGACCCGCGAGTTCTGGCCGATGCGGGACAGCACGGTGAGCAGCACGTTGCGCTCGAGCGACTGCGCCTCGTCGACGATCACGAAGGCGTCGTGCAGCGAGCGGCCGCGGATGTGGGTGAGCGGCAGCACCTCGAGCACGCCGCGCTCCACGACCTCGTCGACCACGTTCTGCGAGACGACGGCGCCGAGGGTGTCGAAGACGGCCTGGCCCCACGGGTTCATCTTCTCCGCGGCGTCGCCCGGCAGGAAGCCGAGCTCCTGGCCGCCGACCGCGTACAGCGGCCGGAAGACCATGATCTTGCGGTGCTGCTGGCGCTCGAGCACCGCCTCGAGGCCCGCGCAGAGCGCGAGCGCGCTCTTGCCCGTGCCGGCGCGGCCGCCGAGCGAGACGATTCCGACCTCGGGGTCGAGCAGCAGGTCGATCGCGAGCCGCTGCTCGGCGCTGCGGCCGTGCAGGCCGAAGACGTCCCGGTCGCCTCGCACGAGGCGCACCTCGCCGGTGCGCACGACCCGGCCGAGGGCCGAGCCGCGGTCGGAGGTGAGCACGACGCCGGTGTTCACCGGCAGCCCGTCGACCTCGGGCACCTCGAGGCGGTGCTCCTCGTAGAGCCGGTTCATCGCGTCGGAGCCGAGCGCGACCTCGGCGACGCCGGTGTAGCCGGTGTCGACGGCGAGCTCGGCGCGGTACTCCTCGGCGGTGAGGCCGATGGAGGCGGCCTTCACGCGCATCGGGAGGTCCTTCGAGACCACCGTGACGTCGAGGCCGTCGTTCGCGAGGTTCTGCGCCACCGCCAGGATGCGCGCGTCGTTGCCGCCGAGCTGCAGCCCGTTCGGCAGGACGCTGAGGTTCGAGTGGTTCAGCTCGACGCGCAGCGATCCGCCCTCGCCGACCGGCACGGGGAAGTCGAGCCGCTCGTGCTGCACCCGCAGCTCGTCGAGGTTGCGGAGCGCCTGGCGCGCGAAGTAGCCGATCTCGGGGTCGTTGCGTTTGCTCTCGAGCTCCGAGACGACCACCACCGGCAGCACGACCGAGTGCTCCGCGAACCGGAACGGCGCCTTCGGATCCGACAGCAGCACCGACGTGTCGAGCACGAACGTGCGCTGCTGCGTCGCCACCCCCTCGGGACGCCGCACGGACTTCGACGACAGTGCTTCAGGCACCTGGCCTCCAACCCGCCGGTCGCCCGGCGGGGATCTCGCGTTGCCGCGACGTGCCGCGCCCCTCCTTCGTGTCGGGCCGCTGGGCACGTCCCGGACCGGGTGAGGTACCCGATGGCGCACACCGTACTTCACGCCTGGGACGCTGCGGGAGCGCCGCGCTGACCCCATTCCACGTCACGCCGCGGACAGGGCCGACGGGCCGGTTCGGGCGGATCGGGGCGTCATCGGACGCCCGTCGTGCCCGGAACGGCCCGGCTACCGCCCGACGGGGCGGAGAGCGGTGGCGTAGGCGAGCAGGGCGGAGCGGAGCAGGCCGAGCGTCTCCTCCGTGGTGCCGGCGTGCGGGGCGATTCGCACCGCCCCGTCGCGGATGGTGACGGAGACGCCGTGGTTGAACAGGGCGGCGGTGAGCGCGGTGAGCTGGTCGGGCCGCGGCTCGAGCACGACGATGCCGGCGCGCTCCGCCGGGGTGCGCGGAGACACGACGGGTGCCGCGACCTCGTCGGCGAGCTCGATGATGCGGGACACGTGGCCGGCGATGCGCGCCGCGATCGCGGGGACGCCGGCGCCGGCGACGTCCTCGAGCGCGGCCGCGAGCCGCCCCGCGGCCGCCTGATCGACGCGGCCGAGCTGCAGGCCGGCGGCACCCGCGGCGGGCTCCGGCACCCCGTCCCAGACGAGGCCGTCCGGGAACCCGCCCGTGCCGGACAGCACGGGGGTGAGCCGGTTCGCGGCCCGGTCGGAGACGGCGAGGAAGCCGGTGCCGGCGCCGGCCCTGAGCCACTTCTGCCCGCCGCACGCCACGACGTCCGCAGCGGTCCACGGCAGGTCGACCGCGCCGAGCGCCTGCACGGCGTCGACGATCAGCACCCGGTCGCCGATCACCTGGCGGATGCCCTCGAGGTCGGCCACGTACCCGGTGCGCGCGTCGACGGCGGAGACGGCGACCGCCGTCGTCGTGCTCGTCAGCTGGTCGCGGATCAGGCCGGGGGTGACCCGGCCGTGATCGGTCTCGAGCCAGATGGGCGCGGTCGCGTGCAGCGCCTCCGACGCCCGGACGGCGGCGGCCGGCAGGCTCGGGAACTCCGCGGGCGACACGAGGATCCCCCCGGTGACGGCGAACACGGCCTGCATGAGCCCCTGCGTCGTCGAGGGCTGGAACGCGATCTGGTCGTCGCGGAAGCCCGTCACCGCTGCCGCGGCGGCGCGGAGCCGGTCGACGTTCGTGCGCAGGCGGTCGAGGGCGCCCCAGCGCATCCGCGTCAACGCCTCGCGCTGCGCCGCGTCCTCGGCGAGCACGGCGGCGGAGAGCGGCCCGAACGCCGCGAAGTCGAGGTAGCCGGGCTCCTCGGCGAAGCCGGCCAGGTAGTCGTCGAGGCGGTCCATCGCGCGGTCAGCGTATCGGTGGGTCAGGTGCCGTACCGGCGGTGGCGCTGCGCGTAGGCGCGGAGGGCGCGGAGGAAGTCGACCTCGCGCAGGTCGGGGCCGAGCGCCTCGACGAAGTAGAACTCACTGTGCGCGCTCTGCCAGAGCATGAAGTCGGACAGGCGCTGCTCCCCCGACGTGCGGATGACCAGGTCCGGATCCGGCTGCCCGCTCGTGTAGAGGTGCTGCCCGATGGTCGCGGGGGTGAGCAGGTCGGCGAGGTCGTCGAGGCTGCCGCCCTCCGCCTGGTGGGCGGCGACGATGCTCCGCATCGCGTGCGCGATCTCGGTGCGGCCGCCGTAGCCGACGGCGAGGTTGATGTGCAGCCCCGTGCGGTCGCGGCTGCGCTCCTCCGCCTCCCGCAGCGCCCGCATGAGCGACTCCGGCAGCCCCGTCGGCGTGCCGACGTGCTGCACCCGCCAGCGCTCCGAGAGGGCCGTCGCGAGGTCGCCGATGATGCCGAACAGGGCGTCGAGCTCGTCGCTGTTCCGGCCGCTGAGGTTGTCGGTGGACAGCAGGTACAGGGTGATCACCGGGATCTTCAGATCCGCGACCCATTCCGCGAACTCGATGACCTTCGCCGCGCCCGCACGATGGCCGTGCGCGGCGGAGTCCAGCCCGGCCTGCCGGGCCCACCGACGGTTGCCGTCGAGGATCATCGCGATGTGGCGCGGCAGCGGCGCGTGCTCGAGGTTCCGCCGCAGCCTGCGCCCGTAGAGGCGATAGGCCGGCCCGCGCACTCGCTGACCCGGCATCCGCACCCGCACACGGTAGTCCCAGCCTCTTCGAAGCAGCCGGGGGTGCGGCCGGAGGCCGCCGCACCGCGCCGTACCCGGGCCGCCAGGGCGGGCGGCTACCCTGCGGGGATGCGCGAGCCGGCCAGCACCCACTCCGCCGCC
>DASYJR010000213.1:0-11002 GCA_035996305.1 Amnibacterium sp.
TCGACGACCTGCGCGACGGCGCGCTGCGCGTCCGCCGCGCTCTGCACGGGCAGCCCCGCATCGGCGACGAGGCCCGTCGGCAGCGCGTGCAGCGCCGCGACGGCGGCGGCGATCGACGCGGCGAGCGCGCCGCCGGGCACGACCGCGGCCGGCCGGAGCCGTGATCCCGGCACGTACGTGGTGACGACGGTGGTCGGGGTGTCCGCCGTGCCGAGCACGGTGGGCACCGCGAACGGGAGCCGGGAGCGGGCGCCGGTGGTCAGCGCGTCGAGCGCCCGGACCTCGGCCAGGATCCGGTGGGCGGCCCGCGCGGTCGCCGGGATCCGCACCACCGCGTGGCGCCCGTCGACGGCGGTGATGAGCGCGGCGTCGTGCTCGCCGTCGCCACCGCCCGTGAACGGCCGCGCGACCGCCACCTCGAGTCCGGGCACGGCGGATGTCGCCAGCGCGGCTAGGGTGAAATGGTGCCTGGGCATGGTTTCCAGGCTAGGTCGAGGGCGGGACGGCCTCCCGCAGGCCCGCCCCGAGGGCCCGGCGTGTCGGGCGTGACACGGAAGGTCGGCACCGCTATGCGTGAGACGTTCATGGATCGGCTGCCCCTCTCGCGCACCGCCGTGGACCGGGATGCCGCCACCCGGGACGTGCCCGGCGCGCTCGAGGCCGCGTGGGCGGACGAGGCCACCAGGGTGCTCGTGCTCGGCCGCCAGAAGGCCCTCCTCGCCGACGGATCCGACCGTGTACGGCTCGCGCTCGTGCCCCCGTCGCAGGTACCGGATCCGCAGCTCGTGCTCTTCCTGGGCCGCACGCTCGAGCACGCCGGCGACGCGCCCGCCGGCACCGTCGTGCTCGCCGCGGTCGTGGGCGACGCGGCTGCCGACACGATCGCCGCCGACGCCACGCGCTGGGCCGACCTGCGCACCCAGGGCGCCGTCCTCGACGCCCGCGACGCCGGCCTCTTCACCGAGGCCCTCGGCCTCGCGAACTGGCACCGCACGCACGGGCACTCGCCCCGCACCGGCCTTCCCACCGTGGTGGGCCGGGGCGGGTGGGTGCGCTACCCCTCGGGGCACGAGGCGGAGGCGAGCGGCGAGCACGTCTTCCCCCGCACGGATCCGGCGGTCATCGTCGGCGTCGTCGACGGCCGCGACCGGCTGCTGCTCGCCTCGAACGCCGCGTGGCCCGAGGACCGCTACTCGGTGGTGGCCGGATTCGTCGAACCGGGGGAGTCCTTCGAGGCCGCGGTGCAGCGCGAGGTGATGGAGGAGACCGGCGTCGCGGTCGCCGACGCCGAGTACCTCGGCTCCCAGCCCTGGCCGTTCCCGGCCTCGGTGATGGTCGGCTTCCTCGCGCGCACCGCGCCGGACGACCCCGCCGAGGTGCGCGTCGACGGCGTCGAGATCCGCGAGGCCCGCTGGTTCGAGCGGCAGGAGCTCGCCGAAGCGGCGGCCGCCGGCCGCATCCGCCTGCCCGGCTCCACCTCGATCGCGCGGGCGATCATCGAGCACTGGTACGGCGGTCGGCTCGAGGGCGACTGGTGACCGACCCCGAGGTGCTCCTCGAGCCCCTCGACGAGCAGCAGCGGGCTGCGGCGACGGCGCTCACCGGACCCGTCTGCGTGCTCGCGGGCGCCGGGACCGGCAAGACCCGCGCCATCACCCACCGGATCGCGTACGGCGTGGCGACGGGCGTGTATCCGCCGAAGCGGGTGATGGCCCTCACCTTCACCACCCGCGCGGCCAGCGAGCTGCGATCGCGGCTCACCGCCCTCGGCGCCGCCGGCGTCGCGGCCCGCACCTTCCACGCCGCGGCCCTCGCGCAGCTCAACTACTTCTGGCCCCAGCTGCTCGGAGCGAGCGCACCCAAGGTCCTCGACGGCAAGGCACGGCTGGTCACCCAGGCGGCCGAGGTCCTGCGCCTCAAGCTCGACACGGCGGGCGTGCGCGACGCCGCCGCCGAGATCGAGTTCCGCAAGGCCAGCGCGCTGTCGTTGACGGAGTACGCCGAGCGCGCTCCCGCCCGGCCGCTGCCGGCCGGACTCGACGTCGAGCGGATGATCGCCCTGCAGGAGCTCTACGAGACGCTGAAGGACGAGCGCCGGCTGATCGACTTCGAGGACGTGCTGCTCGCCACCGCCGGCATGATCACGAGCGAGCCGCAGGTCGCCACGGAGGTGCACGAGCAGTACCGGTTCTTCACCGTGGACGAGTACCAGGACGTGTCGCCCGCGCAGCAGCTGCTGCTCGACGCCTGGCTCGGGGAGCGGTCGGACGTGTGCGTCGTCGGCGACGCCAGCCAGACCATCTACTCGTTCGCCGGGGCGCGCGCCGACTACCTGCTCCGCTTCGGGGAGCGGCGCGGGGGGGCCACCGTGCTGCGTCTCGAGCACAACTACCGGTCGGTCGACGGCGTCGTGCGCACCGCGAACGCGCTGATGCATGCGCGCGCCGGCGCGCTGGAGCTGACCGCCGCGCGCCGGTCGTCGGAACCTCGGGAGCCCGCGGTGCAGCTGCGCAGCTATCCGTCGGACGCGGACGAGGCGGCCGGCGTCGCGGCGGACGTCGCGGCGCTCGTCGCGTCGGGGACGCGCCCCTCCGACATCGCCGTGCTGCTGCGCTACAACGGCCAGTCGGCGCTGCTCGAGCAGGCGCTCGCCGGCGTCGGGGTGGCGGTGCGGACGCGCGGCTCGGTGTCGTTCTTCGAGCATCCGGTGATCAGGCAGGCGCTCATGCTGCTGCGGGGTGCGTCGATCGCCCGGCTCGAGGAGCCGCTGTTCAAGTCGGTGTCCGACGTGCTGCGCGAGCTGGGGCACACGCATCACGCGCCGCCGGGCCCCGGCGAGCAGCGCACGCGGTGGGAGCTGCTCGACGCACTCGCGACGCTCGCGGAGCAGGCGGCCGCCGGCACGACGCTCCAGGCGTTCGTCGCCGAGCTCGCCGAGCGCGCCGCGGCCCAGCACGACCCGCCGATCGAGGCCATCACGATCGCGACGCTGCATTCCGCGAAGGGCCTCGAGTGGCCGGTCGTGTTCGTCGTGGGGCTCGCGGACGGGCTGCTGCCGATCGGCTACGCGAACACGCCGGAGCAGGTCGAGGAGGAGCGGCGCCTGCTCTACGTGGGTGTCACGCGGGCGAGGGACCGGTTGCGGCTGTCGTGGGCGAGGAGCGGCGGGTCGCGGGCGGGGGAGCGGAGCCCGTCGCGGTTCCTCGCCGACCTCAAGCTGCCGGAGCCGGGGACCGGCACGAGCAGCGCGCGTGCCAGGGGCGCGCGAGCCGGCTGACGGAGCCGTCCGACGCGATCCGCAGGGCGGATCCGGCGAGACCTGCGGCCCCGCCGGCCCGGATCGACCGCAGCGCGGAGGCGAGCCGCGCATGCAGCTCCATCCGCAGGGCGGGGGCGTCGGCCGCGGCGGCCGCACCCAGAGCCAGCAGCTGACCGCCCAGCACCGGCCAGGCCGGATCCGCGTCGATGCGGTGCTCGTCCGCGCAACGGAGGCACGGGGTCGCGCCCGGCAGCACGAACGGTCCGAGCATCGCCGCGCGCTCGCCGAACACGACGGGCAGGTGCGGCACGTCGATCGCGAGCCACCGGGCGGCGCGGCCGGGGGCCAGCACGTGGTGACCGGCGAGCACCACGAGCGCCGGCCGCTCGACGGGCAGCGCGGCCTCCGGTGCGCGGGCCAGCAGCCCTCCGGTGACCCCGAGGCCGGCGACGAGCTCCTGCGGCCCCTCGACGAGCACCGGCGACGGCGCCGGGGGAGGGGCGGGCATGAGCGCCGGCTCCACGGCGGTCAGGATCCGCTGCAGCTCGTCCGGCTCGAGGTCGCGGTCCACCGCCAGGGCGGCGAGGGTGGCCGGATCCGTGCCGGCGACGAGTGCCGTCACGAGCCGTTCGGCGGTCGGCGGCAGATCGGCCAGCACGGCGAGGGGCGGATCGACGCCGATCTGCAGCGTCGAGGGCGACCGCCAGACGAGGGCCGCTGCGGGGTCGATTCGGAGCACGGCCGGGATGATGCGCGACGGCGCTGCTCACCGGCGGCGGTTCTCCACAGGTCAGACCGGCGGCGGGGGCTCCTCGCCGCGCAGGAGGTCCTCGATCTCGCGGTCGACGTCGTCGGGCGGCTCGCCGCCTCCGGTCAGCCGGGCCACGATGCGGTCGGGATCGTCGATGTCCGCCGCCGTCGGCAGCAGGTCCGGATGGGACCACAGCGAGTCGCGCGCCTCGACGCCGACGGCGTCGGTGATCCGCCGCCACATCGCCGCGGCCTCCCGCAGCCGCCGCGGCCGCAGCTCGAGGCCGACGAGCGTCGCGAACGCCTGCTCGCCCGGGCCCCCGGTCGCCCTGCGGCGCCGCACCGTCTCCGCCACGGCATCCGCCCGGGGGAGGCGCTTCGTCGCCTCCGCGGTGACGACGTCGACCCAGCCCTCGACCAGGGCGAGCACGGTCTCGAGCCTCGCGAGGGCCGCGAGCTGCCCCTCGGTCTTCGGCGGGATCAGCTCCCCGTTCGAGAACGCCTCGCGCAGGCGCTCGGTGTCGGTCGGATCGAAGTCCGCCGCGAACGACTGCACCTGGTCGAGGTCGATCGACAGGTCCTGCGAGAAGTCGCCGATCGCGCTCGTGAGATTGAGCCGCAGCCAGCGCGCGTGCCGGAACAGCCGGGCGTGCGCGAGCTCGCGGACGGCGAGGTAGAGGGTGACCTCCTGCTCGTCGATGTCGAGGCCGGCGGCGAAGTCGGCGACGTTCTGCGGCAGCAGGGCGGCCTGCCCGTCGGGCAGCAGGGGCACGCCGACGTCGCCGCCGGAGACCACCTCGCTCGCGAGGCCGCCCACGACGGCGCCGAGCTGCACGGCGAAGATCGTCCCGCAGACGCTGCGGAGCACGCGGCCGGCGTCCGGCACCGCGCCGGCGATGTCGCCGGGCAGCTGCTCCGTGAACACGCGGGTGAGCGAGTCGGCGATGCGCAGCGCGACGGGCTCGGCGAGCTGGCTCCAGAACGGCATGGTCGCGCGGATCCACTGCGTGCGAGTGAGCGCCTTCGGCTGCTCCGGAAGCGCTCCGAAGGAGCTCGACTCGTCCAGCCAGAGGCTCGCGACCGTGAACGCCCGGTCGACACCGGCCGCCTGGGCGTCGGTGGGGGTCGTCGTGCCGGCGCCCGCGGCCGCGACCGCCTGCTCCGTCGAGACGGACCAGTCCACCGTCCCGTCGGCGTGCTGCACCGCCTCCCTGAGCCGGCCCATCAGCTGCTCCAGCCCGGCGGCGCCGCCCGGCAGGCCCATCGCCTTCGCCAGCTCGGCCGCGTCGGGCTGCCCGCCTTCCGCGAGCATCCGCCGCAGGATCTCCTGCAGATCGGGCTCCCGGCCTTCGTCCGGCTCATCGGCCATGCACGTACGCTAGCGCGCGCACTTGCGGGCGACGGCCCGGGACGGGTCGAAGGGCAGAGGGATGCGCGTGCGCGGGACGGCGATTCCGTGGCCGGCGGTCCTGCCGGTCGTCGCGCTCGTGCTGGTGCTGGTCACCGCGCTGCTGCCGGCGCCGTACGTGATCGAGTCGCCCGGGCCGGTGACGAACACGCTCGGCACGACCGAGGTCGGCGGTGGCGCGGCGCCGGTGATCGAGATCCCCGGCAGGCGGACGTATCCCACATCCGGCGCGCTCGACCTGCTCACCGTCCGGGTGGTCGGCTCGCCGACCGTCACGCCGTCGTGGCTCACGCTCGCGACGACCTGGTTCGACCCCGCGCAGTCCGTGACGCCGATCGACGAGCTCTACCCTCCCGGGCTCACCCAGCAGCAGTCGGCCCAGGCGGGAGCGGCCGAGATGACCGGCTCGCAGCGGAGCGCCGTCGCCGCGGCGCTCACGGCGCTCGGCTACCCGGTCGTGGGCACGGTCACGGTGCGGTCCGTCGGCGCGGCGTCCCCTGCGGCAGGCGCCGTGCGCCCCGGCGACGTGGTCCGCTCGTTCGCGGGGCACGCCCCCGTCGACAGCTGCACGCTGCAGGACCTCGTGCTCGCCCACGGCACCGCGCCCACCACGATCGTGCTGCAGCGCTCCGGGCACACCCGCACCGCGATCGTCGCGCCGCGCCCGACCGACATCGGCGGCGGCCGGAAGCGGCCGCTGCTCGGCATCACGACGTCGTCCACCTACCGCTTCCCCTTCTCCGTGCGGCTGCGCCTGGCGGATGTGGACGGGCCGTCGGCCGGCATGATGTTCGCCCTCGGGATCATCGACCGGTTGACGCCGGGCCCGCTCACCGGCGGCGCGCACGTCGCCGGCACCGGCACGATCTGCGGCGACGGCACCGTCGGCGCGATCGGGGGCATCATCCAGAAGATGGCGGGCGCCCGCCGGGCCGGAGCGACCGTGTTCCTCGCGCCGGCGAGCAACTGCGACGAGGTCGTGGGGCACGTCCCGGCCGGTCTCCGTGTCTTCGCCGTGCACCGGCTTTCGGACGCCTTGACGGCGCTCAGGACCGTCGCCGCACACCGGTCGTCCGCGGGCCTGCCGACCTGTTCCACGCAGGTAGGCTCCTCCGGGTGACGACGCCCGCAGCAGCCCCGGCACGACGTCGCCGGGCCGCTCTCGCCATCACCCTGGGCGTCGTCGTCGTCCTGCTCATCGCGTTCTTCCTGTTCGCGGGTCTCTACGCCGACGTGCTCTGGTACGACCAGCTCGGCTACCTCCGCGTGCTGCTGACCGAGTGGCTGACGATCGCGTCGCTGTTCGTCCTGGGCTTCCTCGGTATGGCCGTGCCCGTCTTCGTGACGGTGCAGCTCGCCTACCGGCTCCGCCCGGTGTACGCGAAGCTCACCGCGCAGCTCGACCGCTACCAGCAGGTCATCGAGCCGCTCCGGCGCCTCGTGATGATCGGCGTGCCGGCCGTGATCGGCCTCTTCGCCGCCGTCTCGATCGCCACCCGCTGGCAGCCGGTGCTGCTCGCGCTGCACGGCGGCTCGACGGGACAGCGGGATCCGCAGTTCGGCATCGACACCGGCTTCTACCTGTTCCAGCTGCCCGCCCTGCACGGCCTGGTCGGCTACATCTCGGCCGTGCTCGTGGTGTGCGTGCTCGCGGCGATCGCCACCGCCTACCTGTACGGCGCGATCCGCATCTCGGGCCGCGAGGTGCGGGTCTCGCGCGCCGCCCGCGTGCAGGTGGCCATCACCTTCGCGGCGTTCCTCGTCGTGCAGGCCGTGAGCCTGTTCCTCGACCAGTTCATCACCCTCTACGACACCAGCACCGGCACCCTCATCACCGGAGCGGCATACGCCGACGCCAACGCGGTCATCCCCGGCCGGCTGATCCTCGCGGTCATCGCGCTGCTCGTCGCCGTGCTGTTCGTCGTGACGGCCTTCGTCGGCCGCTGGCGGCTGCCCCTCATCGGCACCGGCCTGCTCGTGCTGGCCGCCGTGATCGTCGGCTCGATCTTCCCGTGGGCGATGTGGAACCTCTACGTCAACCCGAGCGAGGGCAGCGTCGAGAAGCCCTACATCCAGCGAAACATCGACGCGACGCAGGTCGCCTACGGCGTCGGGAAGAGCGACGTCCAGCAGATCCCTTACAACGCGAAGACCAGCGCGCAGGCCGGGGCTCTGAAGACCGACGCGGAGACGACCGCGAGCATCCGCATCCTCGACCCGAACGTCGTGTCGCCGGCCTTCGGCCAGTTCCAGAAGTTCAAGCAGTACTACGAGTTCGCCACCGACCTCGACGTGGACCGCTACACCATCGGCGGGAAGAGCCAGGACGCCGTCGTCGCCGTGCGCGAGCTCAACCAGAACGGACTCGGCAACAACCGCACCGATTTCAACGACGCCTTCGTCTACACGCACGGCTACGGCTTCGTGGCGGCCTACGGCAACCAGCGGTCGACCGACGGCACCCCCGTGTTCTTCGAGTCGGACATCCCCCAGTCGGGCGCGCTCGGGACCTTCCAGCCGCGCGTCTACTTCGGGGAGAACTCGCCCACCTACTCCATCGTCGGGGCGCCGAAGGGCACGAAGCCGATCGAGCTCGACTACGCGACCGGCAACGGCTCGTCGAGCGGGCAGCAGTCCACCACGTTCTCCGCGAACGGCGGCCCCTCGGTCGGCTCGTTCTTCAACCGGCTCATCTACGCCCTGAAGTTCCAGTCCGACCAGATCCTGCTCTCGAACGCGGTGAACCCGCAGTCGCAGATCCTGTACGACCGCAGCCCGGTCTCGAGGGTCCAGAAGGCCGCCCCCTACCTCACGATCGATCGCGACCCGTACCCGGCCGTGGTGAAGGGCCGCGTCGTCTGGATCGTCGACGGGTACACCACGTCGTCGAGCTACCCCTACGCGGAGCAGCAGAGCCTCGCCGCGGCGCTCTCGAACTCGACCGACAGCCAGACGCCGTACGCGACGGACCAGATCAACTACATCCGCAACTCGGTCAAGGCCACGGTCGACGCCTACAGCGGCAAGGTGACCCTCTACGCGTGGGACGCGAACGACCCCGTGCTGAAGGCCTGGCAGCAGGTCTTCCCGGCGACGGTGCAGCCGATGTCCGGCATGAGCGCCGAGCTCATGGCGCACGTGCGCTACCCGCAGGACCTCTTCCAGGTGCAGCGCTACATCCTGGGTCGCTACCACGTGAGCACCCCGACGTCGTGGTACCAGACGGAGAACTCGTGGCGTCCGCCGTCGGACCCGACCGGGCAGTCGTCCGCCAACCTGCAGCCGCCGTACTACCTGACGCTCCAGATGCCGGGCCAGGCGAGCCCGACGTTCACGCTGTACTCGACCTACATCCCGGGGCAGACGAACGGGACCTCGAGCAGCAACATCACCGGATATCTCGCGGTGGACGCCGATGCCGGCAACACGGCCGGGACGAAGCGGTCCGACTACGGCAAGCTCCGGCTGCTCACGCTGCCGAGCAACACGACCGTGCAGGGCCCGGGCCAGGAGCAGACGCTCTTCAACGCGGCCGCGCAGACGTACATCGCGCTCCTCGAGCGCGGCAGCACGAAGGTGACCCGCGGCAACCTGCTCACCGTGCCGGTCGGCGGCGGCCTGCTCTACGTGCAGCCGGTGTACGTGGCGTCGAACTCGGAGACCTCCTACCCGGTGCTGCAGAAGGTGCTCGCGGGGTTCGGGAACAAGGTCGCGTTCCAGAACACGCTCGACGACGCGCTGAACTCGCTCTTCGGCGGGAACTCCGGCGCGAACGCGGGTGACAGCGGCGTGGCCACGGGCGGCTCCGGCTCGACCGGCACGGGATCCCCGGGTACCGGATCGACCGGTACGGGCACGGGCACCACGAACAACAAGGCGCTCCAGGCGGCCCTCGCGGAAGCGCAGCAGGCGCTGAAGGACCGCCAGGCCGCCTACGCGAAGAACGATCTGGTCGCGGCGGCGCAGGCCGACTCGCGCCTCCAGGCCGCGCTGCAGAAGGCCATCGCCGCCGGGGGCTAGACCCGGACCGCCGCGCCGCCGAGGCACCGGCCCCGCATCGGGGCGCCGCCTCGCGTGGTACCCTGGTCAGGCATCGCGGGGTGGAGCAGTTCGGTAGCTCGCTGGGCTCATAACCCAGAGGTCGTAGGTTCAAATCCTGCCCCCGCAACCACTTGAAGGCCGGAAACCCGCGGGTTTCCGGCCTTCTTCGTTTGGTGCACAATGCGCAGGTCATCGAAAACTCATCGAAAACCCCTCCTCGACGGGGTTGGCTCGACGGGTCGTGCTGGTCGTCTCGGCCCACCTCCGGATACTCCTGTCGCGGGCGGCGCACCTGCTGGACATGGATCCCGCACCCACCCCGCCCGGCGGACTTCCGCAGTTGATCGACCTCGAGACGCTCGCCACCTGGCCGTCGTCCTCTTCAAACGGGCCCATCGCCGTACTTGAAGCCTCTCACCTAGCCGATCGTTTGGCCGAGGCGGGCGAGTCGCCTCAGTCGCGCTCGAGCTCGTCCCCCGTCTTGAAAAACCTCTTCACGTACGCCGACGGTTTGAGGTGGGTGGTCCGCATCAGGGAGAAGACCTCTGTACCGGATGTGACCGGCTCATCGTCCATGACGTAGAGCTGGCAAAGGCCGAGGGGCTTGGCGCCCTCGAGGTAGGAGCAGTAATCGGCAACCTCAGCCTCAGCGAGCTTGAACGCGGCCGCCTCGTCGACGGCGTCGAACAGGACGACTCGCTCCTCGTAGAGATGACCGCCCTTCGCCGGGTGCTCAATCACCGTCCTGACTCCGTACCACGCCACGCGCTCATCCTGCCGAATGAAGCTCGTCCGCAGCGTCGACGCGTTCTCCTCGTAATCGATCCCGGGACTGCGAAGGGCACCTTATCGAGGGGTCGCGATCGGGTGGAAGAACTGGGACCGTTGTGTGCTCCGACGGGCCGATGCGCGGTCCGCCGCCGTGAAGTGTGTTCGAGATCAGGAGCATCGATGGACGCCGTGTCCTTCCGGGGCTCCTTGAGCTTCCCATCGCGGGTCGGGCGACTGCGCGTGTCCGGTCGACGATCAGTTCTCGCGATCCGCGAAGGGTCGGTGTCGCTAGACATCACGCTGATTACAGCCCGTGCCGCTCAGGCGGTGACATGGACGAACCCCCCGGGCATCGAGTTCGGTCGGGCTAGGCGGGGCTGGGTCGCCGTGCGTCCTCAAGGTGGCGGCGACTGGTATTACTTCCGATGCCGCGACCGGCAGGCCGAGGTGCTGGCCGCGCTGGACAGTAGCGGTGCCGGCAACGTCGGCGAGGTGAGCGGCCCACCTGGCCTGCTGGAATCCCCGCCCGTGCGTGGCCCGTGGCCGTGGCTTTTCCTGGGCGCTGGTATCGCCTGCCTGGCGTTGTCGCGTCTGCTGCCGTCAGGCGGCGGGGCCTCGTGGTTCGGCACCCTCGCGCCCGGGGGACTGGCAATCGGTGGTGTCTTAGCCGTCGCTCAGATCGCCTCATGGTTGGTCGAAGGCCGCACCTCTCGGCAGGCATAGAACCTCGAAAAGGATCACCTGGGTGGGCCAGTGGTCGGGAGCTCGACGTT